>JANZYY010000016.1 GCA_026419705.1 Fischerella sp. | reverse complement strand
ACCTAGTACCATCAATACAGGAGTACCTAAAAGAGCAACAGCATATTCAATACTGCCGATTGCTTCCCGTGTGGCAATATTGCCAGCAATACGAACATCAAAGATATCTCCAATACCTTGATCGAAAACAATTTCTACTGGTACCCGCGAATCTGCGCAACTCAGGATGGTTGCAAATGGATGTTGAGCTAGAGCAACTTCTTGCAAGCGCGCTTGAGATTGATCGGGATATAGGGGTTTATGCTGGACAAATCGCTGATTTCCCTCCATCAGCTTTTGCAGGGCTGCATCGGGACTGAGAGATTGAGGAGTTGTCACAGATGATTCGGCGGCTTGAACTTGTTCAACCTGCCAGAGTAAATCGCTGGCAGTTGCCACTGTACCAAATGCTCCAATGGCTGCCAACTTTAGAAAGTCACGACGTTCGATCAAACGCTTCATTGGGTTCATAAAATTCTTACAGCGACGCGACGCATTTTACAGAGCGAATTTCCATTACATCTGAGATGTAACAGGTTCCTCCAAATTTATTGAGCAGGGGTCTAATATTTTCTACAACTGGCTTGAGTTGTTCTGGCTGGCAGAACGCGATGATGTAAACATTATCAAGCATGGTCATATCTAAATCTTCTGTCATTTCACCTCGCAATCCTTTGCCAGCAACATTGCGAATCACAGCATGACCATGTACACCTGCCTTGTCTAAACCATCTAAAATTTTGCCCAGTTCAAACGAGTTGGCGATAATTTCTATCTTTTTAACCAGGTGCATACTATTACCTCCACAACAGGTTAATTCCGTATAGGTATAGAGGAATTCCCACTATAATATTGAACGGAAATGTCACTGCTAGAGCAGTAGAAACATACAGGCTGGGATTCGCTTCAGGAAGGGTCAACCGCATAGCTGCTGGAACAGCAATGTAAGAAGCACTGGCACACAACACAGCAAACAAAAGTGCGTCTCCCTGAGGCATACTAATAAATTTGGCGATTAGTAATCCAATGCCTGCATTGAGTACTGGAATCAGTATCGCAAATGAGATCAGGAAAATTCCGGTTTTTTGCAAGTCTTTAATTCTTCTAGCTGCGACCAGCCCCATGTCTAGCAAAAAGAAGGAGAGAACGCCATAGAACATTCCTTGGGTGAATGGTTCCAAGACCTGCCAACCGTGCTCTCCTGTCAAGAAACCAATCAGGAGGCTACCGACCAGTAGAAAGACCGAACTATTTAAAAATGCTTCTTGCAATACTTCAGACCAAGCTAGGTCCCGCTTGCCATTGGTGGTGAATAGGTTCACTAGGATCAGACCAACAATAATAGCTGGAGATTCCATCAGAGCAAGAGCTGCCACCATGTAGCCATCAAAATCAATGCCAAGTTCGGTGAGAAAGGCACTTGCAGTGATGAATGTCACAGCACTGATCGAGCCGTAGGTTGCTGCGATCGCTGCAGCATCGTAGGTATCTAGCTTCAGTCTCAGAATAAAAAAAGTATAAACTGGAACAAGGCACGCCATCAGCATCGCTGCTAAAAGCGTCAAAATCACTTCTTGGGTGATACCACTTTTGATCAGCTCTACCCCTCCCTTAAACCCAATCGCAAACAGCAGATAAAGCGAGAGGATTTTGGGTACTGGTGCGGGAATTTCTAGATCGGACTTGACAAAAACAGCAGTCATCCCCAAGAAAAAAAACAAGACTGGTGGATTCAGGATGTTGGATACGATCAAATTGGCATCCATGTCCATCCCTCCTCATCCGCATAAAACTGTAAATTAAAAAAACTTTGCATTGCAGAAAATTATTATCATCATTAGAATCATGGTGTATCCTGTTGCGTTACCCCATGTCAATTGGGTGATGAAGCACCTCAATAACCATAGAGTCCTATATTCGTTGTTTTGAGTACAACAACGCACTTTTACATCACACCACAGTTATCTTATGTAAACAAGCGATCGCCTTAAGTTTTTGGGCGTTGCAGAAAATGGGGATGAATCATAAACCGCCAAGAGGCCAAAAACGCCGAGATGGGAATTGCTTTCATGATTATCCCATGTTATGTTTTTCAACATTTGCAATACCCACAAGCAAATCTGTATCAAAATGCAAGTACAAACCTCTTCCTAGTTGAGTTATGCCCCAGGACTTCTGCGGTCAAAATCTCCGAGGACGCTCTTTTAAAGGCCAAAATCTTACTGGTGCTAACTTTAGCTATGCAGATATCCGAGGCGCAGATTTTACCAATGCCATTTTAAAAGCAGCCAACTTTAAAGGGGCTAAAGCTGGATTGCAAAGACGTTGGATAATTGGATTGGTCTTAGTCTCATGGCTGCTGTCAGCACTATCAGCGATTTTGTCTGGATATGCAGGCGATTTCATCGGAATTGTATTTGACTCGTATTTCTCAAAAAATTTCATTGCTAGTGCAGGCTCGTTAATAGCTCTGACAGTCTTCTTTATTATCGTGATTCGCTACGGTCTTGTCACAGCTCTAGAGTTCTTTATCTTTACGGTCGCTGTAGCCTTTGCTATTGGTGGAGCCGTGACTGGAACTGTCGCTGGAGCTTTGGCGATCGCTGGAGCCTTTGCTGTTGCGGGAGCTTTTGCTGGAGCTCTAGCTTTAGCAGTTGCGGGAGCTTTTGCTGGAGCTTTGGCGATCGCTGGAGCCTTTGCGGGAGCCTTCGCAGTGGCTGGAACCTTAGCAGTTGCGGGAGCCTTCGCAGTGGCTGGAGCCTTCGCCGGAGCCTTGGCTTTTGTACTAATTTACGCTTACATTGGGTGGTGCACTTTAGCTGGAGATGAAAAAAACGTGCCGCTGCGTTCATTTGCCGTTGTTTTTGCTACTACAGCAGGTACGAGTTTTCGCGGTGCAGACTTAACCGACGCAGATTTCACCTTAGCCGAACTAAAGAGTACAGATTTTCGTGGTGCTGTCTTAATTCATACCTGTTTCCACCAAGCCAAAATGCTAGATCGGGTTAGTCCTGGTAAAACTTACCTTCAAAACACACAAGTGTGTGAATTGTTGGTTACAGGACAAGGACAGAATCAGAATTTCGACCATTGCGATCTACGAGGTGTCAACTTAAAAGGAGCGAACTTAGCAGATGCTAGCTTGATTGGGGCTGATTTAAGTCAAGCTAACCTACAGAATGCCGATCTATCCAGAGCAAAGTTAGTACAAACACAACTAGACAAAACTGATTTTACAGGTGCTATTCTCACCGGAGCCTTTATTGAAGATTGGGGTATTACCAGTGAGACTAAGTTGAATCGGGTGAAGTGTGAGTATGTTTATATGCGATTACCCACCAAAGAAAACCCAGACCCTTTACGAAAACCAGATAACCGACAGGAAGTATTTGAAAGTGGGGGTTTTGCTGATTTTATCCAGCCGATTTTCCATACTCTCGACCTTTACCATCATCAGGGCGTTGATCCCCGGGCGATGGCAATTTCGTTCAAACAGCTAGCGGAGAACCATCCAGATGCTGAATTAGAAATTGCAGCAATAGAAAAACGCGGACAAGATAGTTTTTTACTGCGTGCCCAAACTGCTGCACAAGCTAATAAATCTGAGTTAAGTGAAGAATATTTTGCTACTTATAATCAGATAAAAGCCTTGTCAGATCGAGAAATAAATTTACTCATAGCAGAAAAAGAAAAACAAATTCATAGATTGGAAAATATGATCTTGACGGTACTAGAGCACCCTATTTTTTATTCAAATGTTAAATATGTAAGTCTTGTGAGCGATAGACGACCTCGGAGAATTTCTCAAAGTTTCAGCAGCGGTGAAGTTCATACCAAAATCCAATCATTACGCGGTGACAAAGACCAACAAATCATGGCAAAAGTAAATCCTGAGGAAAAACATATTTTTTGTACCAAATGCGGTTACAAGAATCCTAGCAATTTCAAGTTTTGTTCTAACTGTGGGTTGCAATTGACGTCTTAGTAAACCAGAGAGAACGCAGAATTTTTCTCATCTGAATTTCGTTACGAATTTGTTCTGCTTTTTCCATTTATCCCTTGAGTTAACCGTAACAAAGCTTGTTCGAGTTCCGATGAAAGCTTGATGGGTAAATCTCCAGTCCGCACATTTAAGTCTCGTTGAGGGAATGGAATTTCAATGTTGTGTTTTCGGAAAGAAGCTTCAATGAGAAAATAAATATCGCTCATAATTGGTGCTTGTTGGTGTGGTTTGTCGATCCAAACGAGCAGTTCAAAGTTTAAGGCACTGTCACCAAATCCTAAAAAAAACACCTGAGGTTGCGGGAGTTTCAGTACCTCAGGATGACCAGTAGCAGCTTCAATAAGTGCGGATTTAACTAAATTTACATCTGAGCTATAGGCAACTCCTACTGGTAGGTGAATTCGGGAAACAGGGTTGCGGTGGCTCCAGTTAATCACTTCAGTTTCTAGAAAACGGGAGTTGGGGACGATAATAGAAACACGATCTAGGGTGCGAATCACTACACTACGCGCTCCGATGTATTCCACTGTCCCCATGTATTCACCAACTTCAATGAAATCACCTACTTGGATGGGACGTTCAAACAATAATACCAGCCCACTACCGAAGTTCTTGGCAATGTCTTGAAAACCAAAACCAATGCCAACGCCCAGTGCACTTGCCACGATTGTTAGAGAACTCAGATCCAGTCCCCAAATTTGCAGAAGAACAACTGTACCAAAACTAACCAGTGCGTATTTGAAGATTATTGCGATCGCCTCCTGCGCTCCCCGACCGATCCGCATCCGCCCTAAAATCCGAGAGCGTAGCAAATTAGTTGTCGTACCCGTAAATATAAATAACCCAAACAGCAAGACAACTAAAATGAAGATGTCTGTGAGTGAGTAGGCTTTTTGCCCAAGCGAAAAAATTGGAGAGGTAAGGCTAGTAATAATGCTGATGGTTATGTTATAGCTCCATTGTCGGGTAACAGGGAATAAATTTGTGATATATAGGGCAACTCCTAGCCAAAGGGCAATCCGTGCTAACAGCAGTGTCGCTTTGAATAGGAACCTAGATGTATTTTGGATCTGGTTATCGCCAGATGAATCAGCCGACACCAGCAGTTGCGAGACTCGGTATTGTGTGAGCTGCCACAAAATTCCTAACACTCGATTTATACCAACTGCCATCAAAACAATCACAATACTGAGTATGGATGTGTTGCGAATAAACTGCGTGCTTCTCTCGTTTTGAGCTTTTTGAATTGCATCGTGAATTTTTTCGGCCCAGATAGCAGCTTGTTCTTCGGGGTTGCTAGCAGAAACTGTATCGCTTTGAGTGACAGTTAGCAAATAACGACCATTAATTAAAATGGTGGGAGATTCGTTGCGTTGCTCAATTTTAATATCTGGTGCTTCTTGAGATTCCACGACTGCTTGCAACTGAGAACTAATGAAGTTAGCTCTTTGTTGGGCGCTGACTCGCTCAGTATTGCTGACACGGAAAACCAACCTACCATCTATGGCAATGGGAGCATCTTGAGTCGATTGTGCTCGAGCCGGCGCCAGTAGCAAGCTTATTAATAACGCTAGCACGAGCGTGCTCATCCGCATAAGTTGGGAGTATCGAGTTAGAGGAAACTGATAAATTTTTCTCATTTTTACTAAGGGTTACTGAGTTTGCGATCGCGTTTTAATGGAACAAAGTTCCATCATTCAAAAAACCCCATAGTTTGCTTGCTCAAAAGTTTCTCATTTTTTGATCCTAAATTTGAGATTGATTCAGGCTGTATCTGACCCACGAAACATGAGAGTTACTGTTATCCCTGGCAAATCTCTGACATCAGAACATTCGTTGTTGTGGTCAAGCTTCCAACAGGCTAACTCGGAACTAAGCAGTCCGTTTTTTTGTCCGGAATTCACATCTGCTATTGCAGCAGTGCGAAAAGATGTCTGGGTTGGCATAGTTGAAGAAGCTGGTAAGATTGTTGGATTTTTTCCCTTTCAACGCCGGAAGATACGATCTTTGGGTTATCCAATCGGCGGACGCCTCTGTGACTATCAAGGATTAGTAATCAAGCCAGATGTTACTTGGGATGCAGCAGAGCTGATCCACGGCTGTGGTTTGAAAATCTGGAAATTCGATCATCTGATCGGTTCCCAGTTACCCTTTCACAAGTTCCACCGATATAAAACTCACTCACCAGTTATCAGCTTATCAGACGGTTACAATGCTTACGACCTCGAGCAAAGAGCAAAACCGAATTGGAAAGCCAGATCCAACTGGATTCAAGAAGTTAGCCGGAAAGCACGCAAGATTGAACGGGAAGTAGGACCACTGCGTTTCCAAGCGCACGTCGCTGACACTGCTTTGCTAAGGCTGCTGATGCGCTGGAAGTCTGACCAATATCGTCGCACAGGAGCCTTTGACTGCTTTGCAGTTGATTGGATTGTCAGGGTTGTGGAAAGAATACACGCGACACAACAGAAAAATTTTGCTGGTGTGCTATCTGCTCTCTACGTGGGTGATGAAGTAGCAGCGTTGCATTTTAGCATGCGCTCCCAATCTGTATGGCACTCCTGGTTCCCTTCATACGATCGAAAATTTGAAAAATACTCACCGGGCCTGATTCTGCTGTTAAAGATGGTTGAAAGCGCCCAGACACTGGGTCTACAAACTATTGACTTAGGCAAAGGAGGCGAAAGTTACAAACAGCGTGTAGCGAACGCTGCTGTTCCGCTAGCTGAAGGAAGTGTGGAGATTCCATCCCTGATTTCAGCAACTTATCAAACAGGAAGAAAGCTTCGCCATCAAATTAAAAAAGTAATTAGGCTTGGCTTAGTTGCTAGCTCTACTCCATCCAGAGGAGTAAGGTAACGCCAGAAGTAAGCCAATCACGAATGTTCGAAAAGCAGGGCTGTTTCATTCTTTGGAGATAAAATAGATTAGATTAATCCCTTCTCACCCAGAAAATATCTGTCTAAAAGTAGACGCGCAGCGGCTTGCCGCAGGCTACCACACCACCAAGGACGCAAAAAGCACGAAGAATTTCAGAGGTTGGAGAAATTGAGATTTTTCCTTTTTAGAATGAAACGGCCCTGCCAATACACACGGGGGTTTTAAAACATCCTCTAAGGTTCAAGGTTAAAGGACGCTTTCTGAATGAGGATATTGTTTTGAAATTGGAGTGTAACACTCCAGTATGGATGATTGTCAGTCGAATAAATATCTTGATTATTCCACTGGTAAATCTTTTCATGAATTTTTCCACCAGCGTAATCAATATCATTTTGATAAATCAAGATGCCATCCCAGCCAATGATGGCACGAACTTCATCATAGGACATTCCTGTAGATATAGAGTTATATAAATCTTGCTTGATTTGAAATTGCAAATTTGTTTCCTGAGAATTTTGATTAGATATTTTGAATATAGAGTTCATAGATAAGATAGGAAATTGACCAATCAAAAAATTCTTATGGGAATAGATGAAGGCAATCCATCCCGATAGCGCCAGAGATAATAATATTAAATATTTCATAATAAAAAGGGTGGAATACCCACCCTACAATATTTTCAAATCACATCACACTGGATCGGAATTAACGAACACCTGCACTGGTTTCGTGAGAATTAGTGTATGAGTTAGTAATAGACTCGATAGTACCAGTGACTTTGCTCACAATATTTTCATGGAAGTTACCGTGCAGACTAGAACCTGCAGTGTGAACCGTAAAATCCTCAAACGAAACTTCTTTACCACCCCAAGAATATTTGGTGTTAATGTCACCGTCGAGGTAAATCTTATTAGCAAAAGAATCGTAGTATTCGTTGCGATTTGAGGTGGTTGTAGAATCAAGTTTTAAGTCAGTCTCTGTGTAGGTGTGGCTGTTTGTCCACTCGTTACGAACAAAAGTTTCACCAGCAAAAGCAGGAGTAGCTAAAAAGGTAGCAAGAATAGCAAAACCAAGAATTTTCTTCATGACTTTATCCTTTTTGTAAAATTAGTTGTCTTTTTCAGCCTCATCTTTGGGTAATTCTTGAGACTGGAACCTGAGCGGTTTGTTAGGTTCATTTGTATTAGTTCTCTTTATAGCAACCCCTTGACAGACAGCATAAATAGTTGGGAAACTGTCGGGGCTTAATTGCACACCAGCACCGATTAGTTCAGCACAGGCGCGAGCATTGATAATCTCTACATCATATTGAGTTTTGCGAGCAATGGTTTCAGCCATCCGCTTGCACGTACTTTCTAGGTTTCCACCTAGAGGAATAACAAAAGCAACATTTAGACCATAAGAAGCATTGTTGGAGAAGCTAATCCCATCAAAGGAACTAAAGGAAGTTCCTAACACTAAAGATGGTCGGGGACAGACAACCTGGATTCCAGCTAGCCCTTGAATCTTATAAGCAGCTGATTCACCAAGGTTATAGACTCCAGTTTGATTAATAGCAGCAGAGTTTCTTTGCTGGTTATCAAGGATTTGCTCTTGATTGGGCTGAGATTGGGAATTAACAGAGTTATTGATAGATTGTGCTTGGGCTTCTACATTTATGCTGACTACTACAAGCAGACATAGTAAGGAATGGTTAGTTAATGTTCTTAGAGCTTTTCTAAGCATTTGAGGTTTTTAGCCGAAGTCGATCATTGTTATCTGTGATAGTTGCCACTTGAGTTACTCTTTAAGTATTGAGTTGTCCGAATCTTTTCTGTTTGTTATTCATCACAATTCGATATTCCCAAGAATTACAAAAAAACACGAGGGGGGTTTTGTGGGATTAAGTGGGAGATTGGAAAAGATTCAGGTTCATGCAGTCAACATCAATCTGTGACTCAAGTCATTCAGGTTACAAAAGTTTTTGATTTGAAAGAATAATAAGGAAATCTTGAAGAGAAGACAAAGGTTGAAATCAAACAATCAATACTCAGTATTATCTAAATTAGAGAATATACTGAAGCGATAGTCAAAAGTATTGGGTGAATATAATTCCCTCATATACAGACTTGGTCTAGTTTGTATTACTCTATCAAGCTAGTTTTGAAGGTTTGTAGAAATTCAAGACTAAAGTCCTGACTACTAACTTTGCGATCCATCAATTTAAATTTGACAAACTAGCACGGTATCTTCAAAAATCTAGTTTTTAAGCTTACAAATATGTGAAAAGTATCTTTTAACGGCGTTTTATCACTATCGATTTGAGCGTGAAATAATACTTTTAAAATATCCTCTTAGTGTGAAAATAAGCACCTTCAATTGACAATCTTCAAAAATTGATTTGGACTGAGAATTTTTCTCTTTTTATAAATTTTTCTTGCCTAAATAAGATTCATCTAACGAGTTGTAAATATGAATATTAAAGATTTATTAAATACGGCGGATAAACTGGTCTATGAATCAACTGGCAAACATCTAACTGACTTACAAAGTGATTTATTGAAAGCATCTTATGAAAATCAGACATACGAACAGTTTGCTAACGAGCGTGGCTACTGTCTCGACTATATAAAGAAGGATGTAGGGTCTGTATTATGGAATTTGCTCTCGCAAGCATTAGGGGAGAAAATTACGAAAAAGAACTTTCGACAAGCATTGGAGCGATATCAACAATCTCAAGAAATTCTGAGTTATAAGAAACAAAAGAAACAACAAGGTTTTAGTGATGTACCTAATACTTTGACTTGCTCGGAACGCACAGAAGAATTCCGCAAGCTTAGACAATGGATACTACAAGATAAATGCAGACTAGTGGCATTTGTAAGTTTTAGGGAGATAGACAAAACTTCCTTAGCTGCGAAGTTGGTAACACAAATAGAAGATGAGTTTGATCGGGCGATCGGGCGATCGCAGCTTAGTACAGAATCACTAGCAAGTCCTTTGGATGAACTTGTCCCCTTTTTGCCAAACCAACAAGGAACAAAAACTCAAATCAGATCTTTACTTGAATGTTTATGCTCTTCTGATTGTCTGCTGATTTTGGACAACATAGAGGCTGTTTTGCAAATTGGGAAGTCAGCCAAACAAGACAGCGAAGATTATGGCGAATACTTTTATGTATCTTGAAAATTCGGGGATCGGGGAAGAGATGTTCATTCCATCGTTGTGGTTGCGAGCCTCCTTACGGAGGAGCGACGCTAACGCCCGTGGTGTTCTCACTTGAAAAAGGGGTAAATCAGCACACCCGTAACCTATCTGTATGTATCTGTGTGTATCGGTGGTCGATTTTTCATGCCCTATTTTTTTCTGTCACATGAAGAAAACAACTATAGTAATTTTTAGGAATAGTGTTTTTATCTACACTGTTAAGTGGTTACTTCATAATCACTAGCAACAAAAAAGACGGGCTTTTGCCCGTCCCATATTTACCGACTGTAAAGTTGTGTCATCTCCAACAATCTTTGACTTAACTCTGGGGTAAGTAAATCAGAACTGGTATAACGCCAACGCCAGTTACCTGCATTCACGCTTGGATCGTTCATTCTGGCGCTGTTATCTAAACCCAAAATGTCCTGGAGTGGAATAATTGCTAAATCAGCAACAGAAGCTAAAGCCAGGCGGATGAACTCCCAATTGATTTCCAATATTTCTTCTGGTGAATCATAACCCAGGTATTTGGCAACCATTTGCTTTTCGTGGGCGTTAGCTCCCCCTTGCCACCAACCTAGTGTAGTTTCATTATCGTGGGTGCCTGGATAAACTACACAATTCCTAACATAATGATGGGGCAGGTAAAGGTTGTCAGAGCCACCACCGAAGGCAAATTGCAAGATCCGCATTCCGGGGAAATCAAAGCGATCGCGCAATTCTTCTACTTCTGGTGTAATAATACCTAAATCCTCTGCCATTACAGGCAAACTGCCCAAGTTATCTCGCAAAGTTTCAAAAAATTCGACTCCGGGTGCTTTCACCCACTCACCATTGATGGCTGTTTCTTCCCCAGCCGGTACTCGCCAGTAAGCTTCAAAACCCCGGAAGTGGTCAATTCTGACAATATCTACATACTGCAATGTTGCCCGAAAGCGCTCAATCCACCAAGAAAAGTTAGTTTGCTGCAATTTATCCCAATCGTAAACTGGATTTCCCCACAGCTGCCCAGTCGCAGAGAAATAATCTGGTGGGACTCCCGCAATGTAAGCAGGTTCTAAAGTTTGCGGATCGAGTTGAAAGATATCAGGGTTTGCCCATACGTCGGCGCTGTTGTGACAGACGTAAATCGAAATATCTCCAACAATTTGGATATTTTTGCCGTTGGCGTAAGCACGCAGTTGAGACCACTGTTGGAACACTATAAATTGCAAAAACTTGTGATAAGATATAGTTTCCTTAAAATTATCTGCAGCAGCCATCAAAGCACCGGGTTCGCGGCGGGCGATCGCACTTTCCCATTGACTCCACGCTTTGCCATCGTTCGCTTCTAGTAGTGCCATGAACAGCACGTAATCGTCAAGCCAAGCTGACTGTGTCTGACAAAATTGCTCAAACACAGGGTTCGCTTTTTCGTTTAAAGATTGCTGGAACCGTTCGTAAGCAAGACGGAGGAATTTTGTCTTGTGAGGAATGACTGCGTCAAAGTTAACTTGGTTAGGGCGAGCTTGTGCACTCTCAGATAAGGGCGTCAATTCCTCTTGAGATAGTAAACCCTGTTGTACCAATTGCTCTAGACTGATCAGCAGTGGATTTCCAGCAAAAGCACTAAAATTCATGGTATAGGGCGAGTGTTCATAGCCCGTGGGTCCCAATGGCAAAATCTGCCACAGTCTTTGACCACTTCTCTGCAAGAAATCCACAAACTCGTAAGCCGACTGACCTAAATCACCGATGCCAAATCGACTGGGTAGACAAGTAGGGTGTAACAAGATTCCGCTTGCTCTTTGAAAACTCATCACAAAATCCTAAGAAAAACAGTATCAGGAAATACAAAAAGGTCAAAAAATTCAAACATGGCCGCGAGTTCCCTTAGTACAATAACTTATGCCAATAGGTTGTATAGAACATGCAAAATCCCACATTGAAGGACGATCCGCTTTGGTTTAAAGATGCTGTAATTTATGAAGTGCCCGTCAGAGCCTTTGCCGATAGCGATAGTGATGGCATTGGCGATTTTTGCGGGCTAACACAGAAGTTAGATTATCTCCAAGATTTGGGAGTCACGGCAGTTTGGGTGCTGCCATTTTTCCCTTCACCATTACGCGATGACGGCTATGACATTGCCGACTACACCAGTGTCAACCCAATCTACGGTAATCTGGAGGACTTTAAGGCTTTTTTAACAGCCGCCCATCAGCGAGGTATTCGCGTCATCATTGAATTGATTGTCAATCATACCTCTGACCAGCACCCCTGGTTTCAACGGGCGCGGCGATCGCCGGCGGGAAGTCCTGAGAGAGATTTCTACGTTTGGAGTGACACTCCTGAAAAATATCAGGAAGCGCGGATCATCTTCAAGGATTTTGAAACTTCTAACTGGGCATGGGATCCTGTGGCGAAGGCATACTATTGGCACCGCTTTTATTCTCACCAACCAGATTTGAATTTTGATAACCCAGCAGTACAGCAGGCAATATTTGATGTAGTTGATTTCTGGTTGGGGATGGGTGTGGATGGGTTGCGCTTGGATGCAGTCCCTTATCTTTATGAACGCGAGGGAACCAACTGTGAGAATCTACCTGAAACCCACGCGTTTTTAAAGAAATTGCGACAGCACATCGATGACAAGTTTCCCAACCGGATGTTACTCGCAGAAGCCAACCAGTGGCCGGAAGATGCAGTGCAGTATTACGGGGAAGGGGATGAATGTCACATGGATTTTCACTTTCCCCTGATGCCGCGCTTGTATATGGCACTGCATATGGAGGATAGCTTCCCAATCATTGATATTTTACAACAGACGCCACATATTCCCGATAATTGTCAGTGGGCATTATTTTTGCGCAACCACGATGAACTGACCTTGGAAATGGTCAGTGACGAAGACCGAGATTATATGTATAAAGTCTATGCCCAAGACCCGCAAGCGAGGATCAACTTGGGTATCCGTCGCCGTCTTGCGCCCTTGATGGGAAACAACCGCCGACGGATCGAGTTGATGAATGCTTTGCTGATGTCTTTACCAGGAACACCCGTATTGTATTACGGAGATGAAATCGGCATGGGAGACAATATCTACTTGGGCGATCGCAATGGCGTCCGTACTCCAATGCAGTGGAGTCCTGACAGAAACGGAGGTTTCAGCACTGCCAATCCCCAAAGGCTTTATGCTCCCCTGATTGTAGATCCAGAATACCACTACGAAGCAGTCAATGTCGAAGCACAGCGGGCAAATCCAAATTCCCTGTGGTGGTGGATGAAACGTCTCATTGCTACCAGAGGACGTTATCAAGCTTTTGGTCGCGGGACGTTTGAATTTCTGTATCCAGAAAACCGCAAGGTCCTTGCCTTCACCCGCAACTATAATCACGAACACATTTTAGTTGTGGCAAATCTGTCGCGGTTTGTACAGACAGTGGAACTGGATTTGTCCGCATTTAATGGCATGGTTCCTGTAGAAATTTTTGGTCGCACTACCTTTCCTGCAATTGGCGAGTCTCCTTACTTCCTCAGTCTTGGACCACACGCATTCTATTGGTTTACCCTACAATTGCGACCCAACCTTACCTGCCCGATCCGCAATCCCAACCAAATACCCAAGCTAGTGGTGGCTGACAGATGGCAGAATATATTTGCCAAAGGCGAGGCCAAGAGAAGACTAGAGGCAATGCTACCAGACTTTCTGTGTAGTTGTGCCTGGTTCGACGGTAAAATGCGGGTAATTCAATCTACCCATATAATCGAGGCAATTCCCCTCTCTGACAAGGACGTCGAGGCATATTTTGTTCTAGTACAAGTGGACTATACAGAAGGCGATCCACAAACCTACGTTCTCACACTTGCTTACGAAGCAGATGGTGTTGGCAGCGATCGCTTCAGCACTAATATCGAACAGATAGTAGCTCAGATTTACGTACAGGGTCAGAAAGAAGTGGGAGTACTATTTGATGCTTTCGGGCACAAAGACTTTCTCCACATCCCCCTGCATGCAATCACCCATCATCAATGCTACCAAGGTATGGTGGGCAAATTGGTAGCAACAACTATAGAGGATTACCCGGAAACATTAAGTAATATTAGTGAGAGTATCACGAGTATTTTCCTAGAACCACATCTACTTAAGGGAGAACACACTAATACAGGCATTATCTATGGCGATCGCTTGTTCTGCAAAATCTTCCGCAAAGTCGAAACAGGTATTAACCCCGATTTAGAAATTGGTCGTTTTCTCACCAAGATTTCGGCAACAAAAGGTATACCCCAGCCAGAACATCTCGCCCCCGTTGCAGGTGCACTGGAATATCATCGCAAAGGGGCTGAACCAATGACGCTGGGAATCTTGCGAAAATACATTCCTGACATTCGCGATGCTTGGTCTTATACCCTCGACAGCTTGCGCGACTTTTTTGAACTGGTACTGCCCAAGTATGTAGATATTACCGATATTGAACTACCCCCCTCCTTGTTGCAAGCAGCATTAGAGGTTCCCATTCCGGAAATGGCTCAAGAATTCATGGGGAATTATCTCCGTGCAGCTGAATTATTGGGTATACGTACTGCCGAATTGCATATAGCACTAGCATCTGACAGCGAAGATGTGCATTTTGCACCCGAACCGTTTTCCTCCTTTTACCAGCGCTCAATCTATCAGTACATGCGAAACCAGGCAGGGCAGACATTGATACTTTTGAATAAACTTTTGCTACAATTGCCTGGCGATGTACAGCCCTTGGCAAAAATGGTACTCAACCAACGAGAGTGGATAATGGGGCGCTTTCAGGAGATTCTGAATCACAAAATCACCGCCATGCGGACTCGTTGTCATGGCAAATACTCCTTAGGTGAAGTGCTGTACACTGGTAAAGATTTCATCATCATTGACTTTGAAGGTAACTCAAATCGACCCTTGAGCGAACGCCGCATGAAGCGATCGCCCCTGCGCGATGTCGCCTCTATGCTGCAATCCTTCTACTATGCCAGCCGCGTTGCCCTGCGTAACGAAAAAGAAAGTGGTATACTCCGCCCAGATGATTTACCGCTAGTAGAGCATTGGCGACGGTTTTTCTTCTGCTGGTCTAGTGTCGCCTTTTTGAAATCTTACTTGGTAACATCTGACCATGCAGCCTTTATACCCAAACATCCTTCAGAGTTACGAGTACTTCTCGATGCTTTTTTGTTAGAGAAAGCAATTGTAGATTTGGAATACGAACTTAAAAACCGTCCAACTTGGGTAGAAGTTCCCCTGCAAAGAATTTTAGAATTGTTGCAAAACTCTAAATAAGTGGGTTGGTTTTATGGGTGAATGCTGGATCTGACCTTCATTCACCCACAGTGGCTTCGGTGCAGGGTAGAATGAACCACAAAGTCACCAAGACACTAAGAATTGAATTTCTATTTGCAATAGAAAATAAATTCACTCTCCACACAGCCAGTCGATTTAGGATCGGGGTAATTATTGTTTGTAGTTAGCGCTTCAGCGCGAAAGCGCCAACTACAAACCCCGCAAAGTTGCTTTGGCAAACCACTAGTTCGCCAAGCTTAACGCATTTAATAATTAAGTAATACTATTTCTTTGTGAAGCTGCGCCAAATTATCTCCATTTCTTCTCTGTTTGTGTTCTACCCTGCTGTCAGCCGCGTGAGCGCGTCTACGTTTTTATTTCTGACACAGAGGGCGCATCTTCATGCGGAATTGGTATAAGAACGATAACTGGAAGCAATATATCAACCTAGGTAAGAAAATTCCTCGTGCTCGTCGTTTTATCCAGTTCTAAATATAGTTTTCTATTCTAGATTAAAAAGATATAGATAATTATTCTGTTTAATTTCTTTTACGATTACAATATCTCACTAAAAGCATAACTAATCCCATCCCAACTAAGTATTTTAATGGTAAAGGTACGTGAGGATTGGGAGAGAAAAAACCCTCAATGATGCCAGCAATAATTAACATTGGCACGATGCCAAATACCAACTGCACTGCCTGAGAGGCATAAAATTTTAATGCATCAGCACGGCGATATTGACCAGGAAATAAAAGTGCCTTTCCCAACAAAAAACCTGCACCACCAGCGAAAAAAATTGCCGGTAATTCTAGAGCACCATGGGGAAATACAAACGCCCAAAAAGGATAAGCAAGATTGTTTTGTCCTACCAAAGTGCCAACAGCACCAATCAATAAACCATTAAATACCATTAAAAATGCTGTGTATGCCCCAGCTGTAATTCCACCAGCAACCGCACCAAAAGACACTGACAAGTTATTTATCATAATGTTGCTAGATGCCAAAGGTTCAATCCCAACAATTGATCCCATCCATAATTCATGTCGATCGCGAACTTTGCTAATTATGCTTTCAGGTACTATTAGCGATAAAAAGCCGGGATCTTGCCATGCATACCACCAAGCAACTAGCGCCCCCAGCAAAAACAAGGCGGTGGCAAAAGCAATATACGGCAATGTCTGCTGTATCACACTTGGCAATCCCCAACGGTAAAATTCCAGTACTGCTTGCCATTCTTGTCGCCGTGAACCTTGGTAAATTTGTGTATATGCACGTGTTGTTAATGATTGTAAATTTTGTGTAAGCGTATTACCAACTTGTTGAGTGCGGGCACGTGCTAAATCCGCAGATACAGAACGATATAGACTTGCCAACTCTCTAATTTCTGCTGCTTGCAGCGATTTTAGCCCCTGTTTTTCTACCTGTTTTAACAGCGCTTCCAGACGTTGCCAGTTTGGTTCTCGTCGTGCAATCCAACGTTGAATATTCATAAATTTTGGGAACACTGTGTTTAAGTTAACTTAAGATAGCCTCAAATACGCTATCTAGCTTCAGAGGAGCATTTATTATCATGTCTGAAAATTTTGGATCTGCAACTGCCATGCAACCTTTAAGCATCGGTAATGTTGTCAGTGCTGCGATCAAGCTTTATCGTTCTCACCTCAAGGAATATCTTGGTTTGGCATTTCAGGCGCTCTTGTGGGCAATCGTTCCAATTTATGGCTGGGCAAAATTCTATTCTATCCAAGCTTTACTATCCCGTTTGGCATTTAGTGAATTAGTTAATCAACCAGAAGGAATTAAAACCGCCAGGCATCAAATTAATCATAAGATATGGAGTTTTTTTCTGGCGCAAATTTTAGTAGCTTTGATTTTATTTGGAGCAAATTTGGGTATATCAATAATCAGAGGTATTCTGCTCGGTGCATTTGGGCTAGCTTTTGGAGATCAAGCAGCTATTACTGTATTAGTAATTATAGTAGTTAACTTAATTGGATTAGTTGCTTATCTTTGGGTTTATTCGCGCATTTTTATTCCAGAATTACCTCTGGCAGTAGAAGATATTATTGATGCAGGACAAGCAATTAGCCGTAGTTGGGAGTTAACGAAAGGTCATGCGTGGAGGCTGCAAGCCATCATATTAGTAGCTACTATAATGACGATGCCACTCATAGTTTTAGCTGCGATTCCATTTATAATTGGCATCGGTTCTTTTATGACTGCGATCGCTTTAAATCCAGATACCTTACCAAGCTCAGCAGCCCTGAGTGCATTTTTTATATCATTACTTATCAGTATAGTTTTAGTTCTCATGATAAATATCATCGTAGCTCCATTTTGGCAAGCTATTAAAGCAGTAGTCTACTACGATCTCAGAGGCCGTAGAGAAGGATTGGGTTTGAAACTGCGCGATTACGACATTTAAAAACGGTGTTGCAATAAATATCGGTGTAGTTTGTATAGTAACTAATTCACCAAGACACCAAGATGGGAATATTCAAATGAATTCATCTCGTAAATATGCCAAATTTTAAAAATTATCATTTTTGGCTGTTATGCACATTTTTAACCGTGTTAAATACCAGACACCAGAAAGCGTAGAATTAGAATTTACTTTGGCGGGAATTGGCAGTCGTGCTTGGGCTTTGTTAATTGATTATCATGTCTTGGGTTTGATTTTAATTACCTTTCTGATTGCTTGGCTAATAATTTCCGCTCAGCTATTGGATTGGTTATCCAGGATTTTTGGTAGTGAAAAGCTGGGCATTTGGTTGTATGCGATCGCCTTGTTAGTAAATTATTCTATTTACACAGGATATTTCGTCTTTTTTGAAACTTTGTGGCAAGGTCAAACTCCCGGAAAACACATCGCCAAGATTCGGGTGATTAAGGACAATGGACGCACAATTCGATTGCCACAAGCAGTACTGCGTGCCTTACTACGACCTATTGACGATACATTATTTTTGGGAGCATTTCTGATTATTTTTAGTCGCCGCGAAAAACGTTTGGGTGATTGGGTGGCTGGTACGATTGTGATTCAAGCTCAACCCAACCATGCAGCAACAACTTTCACTGTTTCAGAACAGGCAAAACTCATCTCTGAACAATTATTGCAAACAACCGATCTATCAGTAATGTTACCTGATGATTTTGCCGTGATCCGCGAGTATTTGCTCAGGCGCAGCGGAATGTCATCAAAAGCCAGAGGTTCAGTCGCTTTGCGACTCGCCAAACAGGTCAAAGCTATTCTAAATTTAGAAGATTTACCAGAAAGTGTTAGCCCGAATGTATTTTTAGAAGCAATTTATCTTGCTTATCAAAAATTAGGAGATTTTGATTAAAGGTGATAGTGGGCGGAGCGCGCAGGCTTGTAGTTAGGGCTAAAGCCCTCATAAATCTCTACTGTTTGCTGTGCGATCGCTGCAGGTTGAAGAGTTTTAACAAGGGTTTGGAGGCTGAGCCTCCAAGCTGTCGTTACTAACGCATATCTAACTAACTCCCATAAATCTCTCAACTTTGTGTACTATTTATGCCGAAGTTTGGTAAATTATTAACATACCTTCAAAGATTTGTAGCTGGGCAAACAAGGGGCTAAGTTGAGTTACTATCCAGATGGCATCCTCCCCCACGGTGGGCAGTTAATTAATCGCATTGCTACACCGGAACAAAGAGAAATATTCCTCTCAAAAGCCGAATTTCTACCGCGAGTGCAGCTTGATGCACGAGCTGTTTCTGACCTAGAAATGATTGCGATCGGTGGTTTTAGTCCCTTAACTGGTTTTATGAATCAGGAAGACTACGATCGCACTGTTACCGAAATGCGCTTGGCTAACGGTATTGTCTGGTCAATTCCGATTACACTTTCGGTCAGTGAGGAAGTAGCAGCTTCCCTGACCGAAGGCAGTTTAGTTCGCCTGGATAACCCTGACGGTAAATTTGTTGGTGTTTTAGAACTCACACAAAAATATCGCTACGACAAAAAACGCGAAGCAGTTAATGTCTACCGTACCGATGATGAAAAACATCCAGGTGTGCAAGTAGTCTACAATCAAGGTCCGATAAATCTCGCAGGTGATGTGTGGTTATTGGAACGCAATCCCCATCCCCATTTCCCTACCTATCAAATCGATCCTGTACAATCTCGGCAACTGTTTAAGCAAAAAGGCTGGAAAACTGTTGTTGGTTTCCAAACTCGCAATCCCATCCACCGCGCCCACGAATATATCCAAAAGTGCGCATTGGAAACTGTAGATGGTCTATTTTTGCATCCCCTCGTAGGAGCTACTAAAGATGATGATATCCCTGCCGATGTACGGATGCGCTGCTATGAAATTTTGCTAGAAAAATACTATCCCCAAGATAGAGTAATTTTGGCAATCAATCCTTCGGCAATGCGTTATGCTGGGCCTCGTGAGGCAATTTTCCATGCCTTAATTCGTAAGAACTACGGCTGTACTCACTTTATCGTCGGACGGGATCACGCAGGTGTTGGCAATTACTACGGCACTTACGATGCTCAATATATCTTTGATGAGTTTACCCCAGAAGAGATAGGCATTGTGCCAATGATGTTTGAACACGCCTTCTACTGCACGCGCACCAAGCAAATGGCAACGACTAAAACCAGTCCTAGCAAGCCGGAGGAGCGCATTCACCTGTCGGGTACAAAAGTACGGGAAATGCTGCGCCGGGGTGAGTTACCCCCACCAGAATTTTCCCGCCCAGAAGTGGCAGCTGAGTTGGCACGGGCAATGAAAGTACCAGGGTGATGGGGAGGAAAGGGGAAAAGGGAAAGGGAAAAAGGGCTTTCTTCATTAATCCTTTTCTCATTTCCCAATCCCCAATCCCAGTCCCCAATCCCTAATTTCTTTTTCTAGAACCAAACTTTACACTACAGGCCTCAGCTCGATAAGCTTACATAAGCTGATGGACTGAGGGCTGATAGCTAATTATGAAGCGGCGAACGTTTTTGCAACGGTTTGGCTCTATTCTCGCGGCATTGGGTATAGCCGAGGCTGAGTGGTTCAATTTTGGAACTCACTATCAGCAAGCATTGGCACAACCCAGTCCGCGCAAATTGGCATTATTAGTAGGTATTAACCAATATCCAGAAAGTCCGGCGCTGAATGGTTGCCTTGTGGATGTGGAATTACAAAGGGAAGTTTTGATCCACCGCTTTGGTTTCCAACCGTCAAATATCCTATCTTTGACTGACGAACAAGCTAGCAGAGAAGTTATTGAGTCTGCTTTTTTAGAGCATCTCGTGCAACAAGCAAAAGCTGGTGATGTAATTGTCTTCCACTTTAGCGGTTATGGCAGTCGGATCGCGTTGGTGAACTCACAAGAAACTGTGCAAAATGCTCTGATTCCTGCTGACGGATTCGAAAATACATCACAACAAACTCAAACTGTCAATTGTTTATTAGAAGAAACGCTGTTATTGATGCTGCGATCGCTCCCTACAGAAAAGGTAACAGCAGTATTAGACACCAGCTACTACGCTCCTACTAACTTCTTACCTGCGGGGCATTTGCGAGTTCGTGCCCGCCAGATGCCCACACAAGCAGTTTTGGCAGATGCGGAACTAGACTTTCAAAAAAGACTACAGGAAAAAGCTGCTACGGAATTGCCTGCGGTGGTGATGTCTGCTACCTCCAATCCCAATCAGTTGGCGCAGGAGATACAGTTGTCTGGTTTTAGTGCAGGATTGTTTACTTACGCCTTGACGCAATATTTATGGGAAACTACACCAGCAGTGACAATACCTGTATTTGTCTCCCGTGTGGGAAGTACAATGCAGCAGGTGGGTAGTTTGCAACAACCAGGCTTACTGACAGGTAAAAAAAATCTACAGCGAGTCCAACTAAGCGAGAATTTGCCTCCAGAAGCCCTTGGTGCAGAGGGAGTAGTAACAGCAATAGAGGAGGATGGCAAAGTACAGGTATGGTTGGCAGGATTACCACCCCAAGTGTTGGAATACTACGGTGTGAATTCTCGATTGACTCTAGTAAACCAAGCAGAGTCAAATACAGAGTTAATATTGCGATCGCGTAGTGGCTTGACAGCAAAAACGCGGATTGTGTCTTCTGAGGGTAAAATTTCTCCCCAAGTCGGACAACTCGTCCAAGAAGCAGTGCGAGTTTTACCCCGGAATATTAATCTCACAGTTGCTCTAGATCCAGGGCTGGAAAGAATTGAACGGGTAGATGCGACAAGCGCCTTTGCTACAGTTGCCAATGTATCGAGTGTAGTAGCAGGAGAACAACCAGCTGATTACGTGTTTGGCAAACTTCCAGACGCAAAGAGTAAAGACTTAATCGCGTCTACTTCATTAATGGTTTCTCCCAGCCGTTATGGTTTGTTTTCTCTGGGTAGCGAGCAAATCCCCAACACCCTTGGCGAAGCCGGAGAAGCAGTAAAAGTAGCGGTGCAACGGTTAGATGCCAAACTGCAAACTCTACTGGCGGCAAAATTATGGCGACTCACAGATAATGAAGGTTCTTCCCATTTAAATGTCAAAGCCAGCCTAGAAATAATTAACGGTATTGCGCCTCGAGTGGTAATGCAACGGGAAACACAGCGACCTGCAAGTGCGGAAACCAGCAGTAAAAAATTAGTTAGCCATGAACTTGGACATGTGCCCACTGTATCTATAGGTAGTCGGGTACAGTATCGAGTGCAAAATATGAGCAACAACCCGGTATATTTTATGCTCCTGGGACTAAATAGCGCTAGAAATGCGATCGCGCTTTTCCCGTGGCAAAAAGTTACAGAAACTGACGGCTCCCCAGACAAACCCCTGCTCAATGATATCGTCATCGCTCCTGGAGAAACACTCACCTTGCCACAAACTACAGCCGGTTTTGAATGGGTGATACAAGGCC
>JANZYY010000171.1 GCA_026419705.1 Fischerella sp. | reverse complement strand
GCGTTCATTCACACCCGCTACCTGGATACCGCGCACTCGACAAGCGCTCAGATTCACATCTTCTGGTCGAAACTCCCAAGCTTCGTACATTAACCCAATGACTGCGGTGGGTTTCATCCACCCAATCATTTCTGCATCAATTGGGCGTACATGTCCGCTGTTGGTGATAATGTCTGCTTGGACGACAATATCTTTTGTTTTTGCGGCGATCAATTCAATGCGATCGCTCACCCCGGCTAAGGCGGCTAGTTTTTGTGTCTGTGCTTTCACCTCTTCAATAGTGCCATAACGGCTACTCCGGGTGAGTGCAAACACTTTTTGTGCTCCTGCCATTGCTGCAACTACAGGTGTGACAGCATAGGCTCCAGTGGCTGCTTCGGTAAGCACGACCGCCTTTTGCAATTGTAGGTTACAGCGTGCTACTGCTTGCTGCATCAAGGTCACAAGGCGGTGGGGATTTAAACCAGGACGGGTATCGTTCATGACACTGTCACTCCCGGAAGAATACCCTGGAGAGTTTCTGCCACAGTACGAACTTGAACTGATGTGAGTTCGGCATACATGGGTAGGGAAAGTACTTCCCTTGCTGCTAGTTCTGAGTGGGGAAAATCACCAGATTTGTATCCTAAATCTGAGTACGCTGGTTGCAAGTGTACGGGAATTGGGTAATGGATACCTGTTTGGATACCTTGCTCGTGGAGATGCTGTTGCAGTTTTTCTCGTTGGGGCGTGCGCACGGCATAGACATGGTAGACGTGATGGCTGTAAGGCATGACAGCGGGAGTCGTTAAGCCTGAGTCTGCCAAGAGTTGGTCGTACAGTGCTGCGTGTGCTCTCCGTGCTTCCGTCCAGGCATCTAGGTGGCGTAATTTCACCCGCAAAATCGCTCCCTGTATACCATCCATGCGGTAGTTGTAACCTTTGAGGACATGGTGATACTTGCGTTCTTGCCCCCAGTCGCGCAGCATCCGTATGGTCTGAGCGTACTCGGGATTGCTAGTGACGACTATGCCGCCTTCTCCATAAGCTCCCAGATTCTTACCAGGGTAAAAACTAAAACAGCCAATGTCGCCAATACTGCCTATCCGCCGACCCTTGTACTCAGCGCGGTGAGCTTGGGCAGCATCTTCAATCACGACTAAACCATGACGCCGAGCAATCTCTACAATCGGATCCATGTCTGCTGGTTGACCGTACAAATGCACGGGCAGAATGGCTTTAGTTTTTGGTGTTATGGCTTTTTCAATTTTTGTGACATCGATTGTGTAGGAAACAGGGTCGATATCTACAAAAACAGTCTTGGCACCGGTGTAATCAATTGCTGCTACGGTAGCTACAAAGGTGAAAGGTACGGTAATCACTTCGTCACCAGGACCAATACCTGCTGCTAGCAGTGCCAGGTGGAGAGCGCTGGTGCCTGTATTAACAGCTACACTATAATCTGCATGGCAGTGGGCGGCAAACTCTTCCTCCAAAGCTGCTACTTCATTTCCCAAGACAAATTGGGTACTGTCTAGGACTTTGAAGATAGCGGTATTAATTTCGTCTTTGATACTTAAGTACTGAGCTTTCAGGTCTACAAATGCAATCACGCTGCTACCTCTTTTAAATTCAGTTCAATTAATCGACCCTGTTTCTTCATGGATTCAGTTGCAGCTTCGAGAATTGTGACTACCTGCAGTCCTGCTGTCCCGTCGGTGATGGGGCGATCGCCTTTTTCTATGCAATTAATAAAGTGCAATCCTTCTGTCCGCAGTGCTTCTGTCATGTCTAAATGGGGAGACCACATGTCGCCGGTACGATAACCAATCAGCATTTGGTACACTTTTTCCGCAGAATTATTGCCATTGAGTGTAATGCCTTTGTCGTAAATCTTGACTTTCTCACTCGGTTCTAAGTCGTCGTAGACGATCATTTTTTGACTACCACCAATCAGCGTGCGACGCACTTTCACCGGTGCTAACCAGTTGACGTGGATGTGAGCAATCAAGTTGTTTTCAAAGAATAGGGTCAAGTAGGCAATATTTTCTGGTTCTCCGGGAACGTGGCTCATCCCTGTCGCTGAAACCGCATAAGGCTGGCATGGCAATACATAATTTAGAATTGACAGGTCATGAACTGCCAAATCCCAAATCACGTTGACATCGTGCTGAAACAGTCCCAGGTTAACGCGCACGGAATCGTAATAGTAAATATCGCCGAGGACTCTGTTCGCTACCAAATCGTGCATCTTCCGTACCGCACCGGTGTAGACAAAGGTATGATCCACCATCAGCACTAGGTTGCGTCGTTCTGCTTCGTCAATCAGCCGCATCGCTTGTTCTGATGAGACAGTCATCGGTTTCTCTACCAGTACGTGCTTACCAGCCTGCAATGCTGCCAAAGCTAAGTCAAAATGGGTGGAAACTGGAGTAGCGATCGCCACAGCGTCAATTTTTGGATCTGTAAATATATCTCGACAATCTGTGGTGACATTTACCTTTGGATATCTCGCTTGTGCTTTTGCCAACAGTTCAACTTTGAAATCGCTGACTGTTCTCACCTCCACTCCAGGGATTTCAGCGAAATTTCTGACCAGGTTTGGACCCCAGTAACCATAACCGATCACACCGATGTTCATCATGTTTCCCATCACTTTCTACGAAGTAAAAACTTATTGATACGGTCTCGACAAAATTCCTCTTTGGCTGAATGGTGCAAAGGTTTGGGGGTGAAAAACTAGACGA
This sequence comes from Fischerella sp., assembly GCA_026419705.1. Lineage (GTDB taxonomy): Bacteria > Cyanobacteriota > Cyanobacteriia > Cyanobacteriales > Nostocaceae > PCC9605. Next base: position 6,882 of record JANZYY010000171.1, on the reverse strand, counting down.
ATATTTTCAACTAGTGGTTTGCCAAAGCGACTTGGCGGGGTTTTTAGTTGGCGCTTTCGCGCGGAAGCGCTAACTACAAACAATACTTACCCAGCAATTTTGGTTTGGTGGAGTACTAGCCATCTTAGAATTGATGACATGTTGGCAGATCCCAACAGATTCCCAAATTGTTGAAGAAGTGGGGAATCTGACGACCTAGATTACCGACCCAAGAAAGCCTGTGGAGACGCGAAAGTTTGCCCCTCCACAAACTTATACGAATCTGAACCCATACCCCCAGAGGGTTTCTCAATCTAAAATCTAATAGCACAGCAACTATTAGCTACAACTGCTAACTGTCATTTCTACTTGAGAGTTGCGATCGCCCACATCGCCGATGACACGAGCAGGTACTCCCACCACAATTGCGCGATCGGGAACATCATTAGTTACTACTGCTCCCGCCCCGACTATCGCTTTTTCGCCAATGGTCACCCCCGGTAGGATAGTGGCGTTGCTACCAATTGAAGCACGGCGTTTAACTCGTGTCTGGATGACATGCCAGTCAGCATCAGTTTGTAAACTACCATCTTCATTGGTTGCACGTGGATAAAGGTCATTGGTAAACATGACACCATGACCAATAAACACTTCATCTTCAATCATCACTCCTTCACACAGAAAGCTGTGTGATGAAATCTTACACCGACTTCCGACAACAACATTTTTCTGGATTTCTACAAAGGTACCAATCTTGGTATCATCACCAATCGTACAACCGTAGAGGTTGACAAGATGGGGATGAAATATTTTTACATTCCTGCCAAACTTTACATCATCATTTACTGCCATTACTTATCTACCTTTGCAACTAAAGTTTAAATTAATACTTTTCCACCTTCTGCCAAACAGCATCTTCTAAGTAAGTACACTCATCAGCTTGCCATTCGTACTCTTCTCGCTCGGTACCGTGCATCGAGACTTCAAACGGGCAAATATCCTTGAGATTTTCTAACAAGGTACTGCTACGACGCTCGGAAAACCATGTTGTTAAGGTGTATGAACCCATATAGAGCCTAAATTTTGGTATCTGACATCGGAGAATAAATGTTCCTGCTTCTCGGCGAAAGGGAGCTTGAGGATCGTTAAACCAAAAAATACAAATAGGCTGTTGAAATGCATTAACGACCTGAAAAGAAAACCATAAACTTTCATGGGGTTGAGTTACCTGTAAGGCAAACTCGAAAGTGATAGGTTTACCCCAGCAGTGAATGCCATGTCCTTGAGATCCGCATCCTTCAGAGGTGTGTACGCGTGCCCAAACTATGTGGTTGCCAGTTTTATTCAAAGGTGCTTGGTAAGAAGCCTGTGACTCAGCATCATCTTTTTGTTTCTGCCCAGCCAGATATAACCTCACCGCTTTATCGGTATTACCATCAAATTGAACGTTGCCTTGAGAAAGTAGTATGCAACGCTTGGTTAGTTGCGCAATCGCTTGCATGCTATGGCTGACGAATAAGACTGTACGCCCTTGTTTCGTTGCAACATCTCCCATTTTTCCCAAACATTTCTTTTGAAATGCTGAGTCACCTACCGCTAACACTTCATCTACGATCAAAATCTCTGGCTCTAGGTGAGCAGCAACAGAAAAGGCAAGACGTACATACATTCCAGAGGAATAGCGCTTGACGGGCGTGTCTAAAAACTTATCTACTTCCGCAAAGGCAACTATCTCATCGAATTTCTTCTTAATCTCGGCTTTGCTCATTCCCAGAATGGAACCATTCAGGTAAATGTTTTCTCGTCCTGTCAGTTCTGGGTGAAATCCCGTTCCCACCTCTAGTAGACTGGCTACTCGTCCCTTGATGGTGATTCGTCCTTGCGTTGGTTCGGTGATGCGACTTAAGATTTTTAAAAGTGTCGATTTACCCGCACCATTGCGTCCAATCACACCAATGGCTTCGCCCTGCTTAATTTCAAAAGAAACATCCTTTAATGCCCAAAATTCTTCCCGCCTTGGATTGGGCATGGATTTACCAGCAGGTTTGAATAAGTTTTTAGCCAGCGATTTTGCCCCATTCGCTATTACATCTCGCAGCATCCTGTACTGATAACGACTTGCATCCTCCTTTTGATGGGTGATGATATATTTTTTACTCAGATTCTCTACCAGAATGACAGTCTCAGACATTTGCACAGTTCCTTCCTAAATCACATCAGCAAACGTCCGTTCCATTTTGCGGAAGTACCAAATGCCAGTTACCAGTAAGAAGGTAACTATTCCTAGCGATAGGGTAAATCCAGGTAAGTCAAGTTTTGACTCTCCGCCCAAAATTGCCCAGCGGAAACCATCGATGACACTTACCATGGGGTTCAAAGAATAAAGCAAGCGCCACTGCGGTGGCACGACGCTGCTACTAAAGCCAACGGGAGATATATACAAGCCAAACTGCACAATAAATGGCACAACGTAACGAAAATCCCGATATTCAACATTTAGCGCTGCAAACCAAAGTCCAGCACCTATAGCTGCTGCAAACGCAATCAAGATGAATACTGGTAACGTTAGAATTCGCCAGTTTGGTACAAAATTGTACCACGCCATTAACCCCAGCAGAATCATCCCAGAAATCATAAAGTCCACAAAGCTGACAATGACTGCACTAGTGGGTACAACCAACCTGGGAAAGTAAACTTTAGAAATCAAGTTGGCATTGGTAATCAAACTATTACTGCACTCACTCAGGGAATTGGCGAAAAACTGCCAAGGTAACATGGCTGCAAATACCAAAATTGGATACGGTACACCTCCGGAAGGCAACTTAGCTATATTTCCGAATACCACTGTGAATACTACCATTGTTAAAAATGGTCTAATCAGTGCCCAGGTGATACCAATTGCTGTTTGCTTGTAGCGCACCAGAATATCTCGCCAAGCAAGAAAATAAAACAGTTCCCGATAGCGCCAAAGATCCCGCCAATACTGGCGCTCGCTACGTCCTGCCTCAATCACCAGCTCCTGGTGGGAGACAATCTTTTGATTACTCATAAACAGCTGTCATTTGTTGATGGTTGGTAGTTGGTGGGGAGGAGGCAGCGCCTTGCTAATAGAAGTCCTCAGAAGTTAAAAATTCTTGATGCCATTACAGCTAACAAAATTTTAGATGTCTGCGATTAAATTCGCTCGCCAAGATATTTTTGACTGAACACCATGTCAACATAGCATCCATGCATGTATGATTCCCAATCGCGATCGCACCTTCCCTGTAATTCGACCTCCCACATCAGTGAGAAGGTTGCGTTGGAGGGACTGAGATCAAAAGACCGTCAAAGCCCAGCTCCTGATTCAAAACCGAATCTACAAATATTTATAGATAAAAATCTGATTTTTTTAGTTTTGGAAAATTGACAATCTAGTTGAGAACTAATTATCCATCTTTTAGATAACTGAGGATTGGTTAATTCCACCGACGCTCGTAAATCATACCATCTCAATTTCTCCCATCATTATCAGATATATCTACTCAAATGATGTACATCAGCAATGCTATGCTAGCAACGTTTAATCATAAACACTTGTTTTCTTTCTCATGCAAATATGCTCTATCTTACATCATACTTAATTCCCTCTCAACCCAACCAAATATTCACATAATTTTTGAGTTTTCATCCAAAAATTTACACACAGTTCAAACACTAACATCCAAAGATTAACTAACAAATTGATGGCGATATCCACTGACGTTTGAACTAAACATTCTGTTGCAAATAGAAAACGCCTCCTAATTTTAGGTGTTCTCTATCTTTACTTCCAGTCGTCTAAGTCAATGCTCTTTTGCAGAATATCAAGATATTGTTGAGAGATAATTTGAGGTGTGAAATGTGCTCGCATGTATTGACGCCCAGCCTTGCCCATCCGCTTTGCTAGTTCTTGATCTTGACTGAGTAAGCGGATAAACTCAGCCAAACCATAACTATCTCCATTCTCAAAGGTGTCACCACAATTGGCATCTGTAATCATTTGTCTCAGGTAAGAATACCGCGAACAAATCACTGCTACTGGTCTTGCAGCTGCTAAAACTGGATAAAGCTTACTAGGAGCAACCAAACTCTCCATACCCGTATCAACACTGACTAGAGATAGATCGCCAGCCGTTAAGGAATAAGGCAGTACTTCTTTATCTTGATAAGGCAAAAATATGAAATTTTTTAGTCCTAGTCGGTTTACTTCCTTAACTAATTCCTCGCGCTTGGCTCCACCACCGACAAACACAAATTGAATTGGCTCATCTTGCAATAGTTTCGCTGCTTCCAAGATCGTATCCATGTCATGACAGCGACCCATGTTACCAGAGTAGAGTACGGTAAATTTTTTAACTAAGTTATACTTCCAGGCAAACCAGTTTTCTTGCTTGGCAATGGGTACAATCAAATCTGGATCTCCCCAACTATGAATGACAAAAACTTTATCTGCTACCTGCGGGCAATTAGCAATCACCCGCAGTTTCATCGCCGGACTGAGAACTACGATCGCCCTAGCTTTTTGCCAAACCAGTCGATTTAACCGCTGCCAAAATCTTGCTAGCCAATGGTTTTCCGGGATCACGTTCAGGGCGATCGCAATATCTGGATAAAGGTCATAGAATATGCAGACATATGGAAGTCGGAACAGGGTATGAGCCAAATATCCCAAGATTGTTAAAAATGGTGGTGCTGTAGTCAGTAACAAAATATTGTAACGACGCGCGTTCCTGAGCAGATGAAGTGCAGCACGCAAGGTAAACAGAACTCCATTGACCGCCTTACCACGAATTCGCCCCGGCCAAAGTTGAGCAGTACGCGATCGCTGCACTTGCACTTTACCCACTCTTTCCATTGCTGGAGCATGAGAAGATTTGAATGCATATCCTGGCTGACCTGTAAAAACTTCAATATCTACTCCAACAGACCCTAGTTGTCTCACTAGTTCTTCTATCAGTTGTCCTGTAGCAGCATAATCAGGAGGGAAAAACTGAGTAATCACAGACAATTTTAGGGCCTTTTTAGTTTCTACTAACTGCTGACTTTTAGTTTCTAAACTAGTAGAACTAGATAGAAATAATTTTTGATTTATCCATTTACTGAGTGTCATCGGCTCTATCCCGTACAAAATTTTTCCAGATGCCGTTGTTGCTGTTCTATTTACTAATTAGTTTGGTATGCAAAAAATTTCTTTTGCCAATCAATTTATGCAACTAGTACATATAGCAATACCGGACAATGCAATTAGTCTTGAACTGCGTTTTTTCGATGAATTTACTACATATAGAAATAACACCTGATTGATTTCATCTAAAGATTGTATACAAGTATTTTTGCGTAGTTGTGTGTACGTGACATTTTAAAACGCAAACAAATCTGGTTTGCACAGAAATACAAGCATTTTAAGTATGCTTCAATAAATCTTTAAAAATTTGATATAGCTGGCATACTTCTCTTATTCAAACAGCTTTTTATCAAACAGGAATATTGATGGTAAATCAATATTCTTATATACAGCAGATTTCAAGTGAATCAGGTACAGTTAGCAAATCCCTTACCCTCTTTTCCTCTCCCAATATTGGGAGAGGAATGTCCGTTAAAGGTGAGGGTGTACCTCATTTCCATGCAAGGTGCTGTATTCTATATCTTGATAAAATTTGTGAAGTTTGAACTAAGTTTTTCTATTTTTACAAATGCACGAACAGCTGCGACTGTGACGAATAGTTTTCAGCAGAAAAACAAATCGCCCCTGCAAATTATTTGATTTCACCTCAGAATTTATCGGAAAGACAAAGATACTTCAAGCAAGTTGGAGCTTGAGCGGAAACCAAACAATTGCCAATCAAAAAACTTGATCCAAATTTCAAGTGTTTCTACTTTAAATAAACTACCAATTTTTATTAAAATCTATTAAGCACGATCACCTCTTTTTTATATTAATACCTAATACTAATAACACCGATCCCGATCGGGTTACTAAAATAGGTGTGTAAAAGTTGCGAGCAATAGATAGCGTTTTGTTCACTCCCTATGATACGTAAGTTAACTACTATGCAGGAGTTTTCTAAGGCAGAAAGTATTTCTGTCAGTTTTTTAGCTATACCAATCAAAGATTGCCAAATTGAATACATACAAGGATGGTATGTATTGTTATCAATAGGGACAGGAACACGTAACTAATAGCTAAAAATCAGTTTAAGTGAAGGTTGAGAGTTTATCGCTTGTTATGCATTTGATTCATCTCAGAGATTGTTGATGATTCTTTTCTCTGTTCTTAATGGTAGGTCTCAATAAATTGCCTGCCACCTTCATTTCTTTTGCCGGGAAGTTTTTAGAACATTTGTATTGTCTCGCATTTTACATGACTCAATATCATTATTTTGATAGTTGTTCGTCATAACATCTATCCGCATGAGTATATTAGCATGTTTCAAATTAATTTTTATATTAAAAATTTTTCAGTTAATGTGTCGTTTTTAAAACATTTGATTTTAAGTATAAAATTATACTTAAAATTATACTTATCAGAGTCTCTATCTATGAAAGTGCTGATTTTTTTACTTGGTACAATTTAGCACAGTATCATTTTTTGTTCTTTTTTTTACTTAAAATCGCAGCCACATCGGCATTTACTCGTTCGTAAAATGAATGCCCGGTAAAAGATATGCGTAATAGCTAGATCAATATTTTTATGTAGTTTGGTCCTCTTTTATCACTCTAGTCGAATAAAAAATACTGATTTAAGCTTTGCAAGTCCGATCTTCATTGTCAATAGTACTTGGATGTATCTTGCTTCTGTAAGAATTAGTTTTGGGAGCATCTCAGTTTTGAAAGTGGCTCAAACCGACAATAATCCATTGAGGTAGGCACAGCGATGGGCTA
>JANZYY010000170.1 GCA_026419705.1 Fischerella sp. | reverse complement strand
GACTCAGATACTGTAAAGATTTGTATAGCTGACAATGGTTCCGGTATAGATGAGTCGGTGCGATCGCGAGTGTTTGACCCATTTTTTACCACAAAGCCTGTAGGCAAAGGCAGTGGATTGGGACTATCCATTAGTTATCAAATTGTAGTGCAAAAACATCAAGGCAAGCTCAGTTGCACCTCATCTCCTGGACAAGGAGCAGAATTTACCATCGAAATTCCCTTACAACAACCACAATTAAATTGAACAATTGCTTCCAACTTTTTTCAATCGCGTAGCATAATGGAAATGTGACTGATCACCTCGACCCATTACTATCTTTGAAAGAAGGTCACTGGTTCAAGCTCATCTGTGGAGCTAGCTTCCAGCATCTGCCTGCGGTCAGAAGTTTAACATTAGCCTACACTTTGGCTGGTGCTGACTGCATAGATGTGGCTGCCGATCCTGCTGTAATCGCCACAGCAACAGAGGCCCTGCAAGTTGCTGCCAAATTTGCTCAGGATGCCAAAGAACGAGGCTTTGGCAACCAAGGAAAATCACCATTGTTGATGGTTAGCCTTAACGATGGCGAAGACCCGCATTTTCGCAAAGCAAAGTTTGACTCGACAAAGTGTCCCCCAAATTGCCATCGACCATGTGAAAAAATTTGCCCAGCAGGGGCAATTAAATTTAGCAATATACAAGAGAATTTTTCAGGAGTGATTTCCGAAAAATGCTACGGCTGCGGTCGTTGCATACCAGCTTGTCCATATGATATAATTTATACATCATCTTATGTATCGACACCAGAAGCGATCGCACCATTGATCTTGTCAACAGGGGTGGATGCTGTAGAAATACACACTCAGGTAGGGCGTTTGACAGAATTTCGGCGATTGTGGCAAGCGATTTCACCGTGGATTGAACGCTTGAAGTTAATAGCGATTAGCTGTCCCGATGGCGAAGGTATAATAGATTACCTACATGCCTTGTACGATGCGATCGCCCCATGTAATTGTGCTCTAATTTGGCAAACTGACGGCCGGCCGATGAGTGGAGATATAGGTGATGGCACCACCCTCGCCGCTGTGAAATTAGGGCAAAAAGTTTTGGCAGCTAAATTACCGGGATACGTGCAGTTAGCTGGTGGTACCAACAGCTACACTGTTGCCAAATTAAGGGCAATGGGACTGCTACGAAAATGGGGAGATGGGGAAATAGCCAGATGGGGAGAGGATTTCACCCCCTCTCTCCAGCACCCCACCACCCGTTCGCATATTGCCGGAGTAGCCTATGGCAGCTACGCCCGTGTATTGCTGTCACCAATTCTTGAACAGTTAGAAGCAAGGGAGGTGAATGACACCAGTGTCAAAACAACAGTCCGCCTAGAAGAAGAACCAGAATTGCTCTGGCAAGCTGTTAGACTTGCCCATTCTCTCGTTTCCCAGCTCAAGTTACAGCAGTAGGGCAAAGGCAGTGCCTTGCCCGTAAAGCAAGTTCGCTATCTCTAAAAACGTCACCATAATAAGCATGACGATTACAGACGATCTCCAAAAGTTGTTAGATATTTTGCCCCAAGACCTGCGGCAAAAATTAGAGAAGCATCCCCAACGAGATAGTTTAGTTGAAGTGGTCTTGGATCTGGGGCGTCGCCCAGAAGCTCGCTTTCCCAATCAAGCTGAGTATCTGAGCGATACACCCGTTTCTCAGGAAGTAATAGATGATTGCATCAAGCGAGTGGGAAGCTTTGGCGGAGATAATCGAGCAGGAATAGAGCAAACTCTGCACAGGATCAGTGCTATCCGCAACCGCAACGGCAAGATCATTGGCTTAACTTGCCGCGTTGGTCGGGCGGTGTTTGGAACCATTGGCATGATCCGCGATTTAGTAGAAACTGGTAAATCGATTCTCATGCTGGGACGCCCAGGCGTGGGCAAAACCACTGCCTTGCGGGAAATTGCCCGTGTTTTAGCGGATGATTTGCACAAGCGAGTAGTGATTATTGATACTTCTAACGAGATTGCGGGCGATGGCGATGTTCCTCATCCGGCAATTGGCAAGGCAAGACGAATGCAAGTAGCTCATCCGGAATTGCAGCATCAGGTGATGATTGAGGCAGTGGAAAACCATATGCCAGAAGTCATCGTCATTGATGAAATTGGCACGGAACTGGAAGCTTTGGCAGCTCGTACGATTGCGGAACGAGGTGTGCAGTTAGTAGGTACTGCCCACGGCAACCAAATTGAAAATTTAATCAAAAACCCCACCCTTTCCGATCTGGTTGGTGGTATCCAGGCTGTGACGCTGGGAGATGATGAAGCCAGACGACGGGGCAGTCAAAAAACAGTTTTAGAACGTAAAGCGCCTCCTACCTTTGAGATTGCTGTAGAAATGCTGGAGCGGCAACGCTGGGTAATTCACGAAAGTGTTGCTGACACAGTCGATACTCTGCTCAGAGGGCATCAGCCTAGCCCACAAGTTAGAACTGTTGATGAAGACGGCAAAGTCAAGATTACACGCCAGTTAACAGCTCTCAACGGTCGCTCCCAAAGCTTGGGTAAAGAAGAATCTTTTGTACCAGCACGGCAGTCCAACGGCTGGCGTTCATCTGGTCAAATGTTACCATTGCCGCCCGTAGGAGAACCGCAAAAGCTTTCTAGGCATAGTGAGTTTGAACGCTTGCTGGATGAATCGTTAAATCAATTTGACAACTTTAATGACGTTGAGACCAAACTGGCAGGGCCTAATGGCGAAGATTTGCCACTGCACGTTTACCCTTACGGCGTTAGCCGCAGTCAACTAGAACAAGTCATCGAAGTGCTGAATTTACAAGTGGTATTGACAAAAGACATTGATAGTGCAGATGCAATTTTGGCACTGCGCTCGCACGTCAAAAACCACGCTAAATTGCGGCAAATGGCAAAAGCCCGACAAGTGCCGATTCACATGATTAAATCCAGCACGATTCCGCAAATTACCCGTGGCTTGCGGCGGTTGCTAAACATAGACGATCCGGAAACTACTGACGATCGCGAACTGCAACTATTTCTCCACAGCGCCAGCGATGATGAGATTGACGCCCTAGAGGAAGCTAGACTTGCTGTTGAGCAGATTGTTATTCCCAAAGGACAGCCTGTGGAATTATTGCCGCGATCGCCCCAAGTGCGGAAGATGCAACACGAGTTGGTGGAACACTACCGCTTGAAGTCCCATAGCTTCGGGGAAGAACCAAATCGGCGCTTGCGGATTTATCCGGCGTAACCTCACCCCCCAACCCCCTCTCCGCAACCAGAGAGGGGGAATAATTATATAGTGCTAGGGCGATCGCAGTCTGCTAAAACCACAGAAATAAACTGAGGTACATTGAGAAGTTGGTAGAAAGCGATCGCATTGCTGCAGCTTCAGATATGTTTAATTAGAGGAGCACTGAAGATTTTTAAGTCTGTCAAGTGCTTGTTTGTGTTCATCTATTACTCCTTGTGTTGCATAGAGATTTGCTGCCTTCTGATAATCTCTTTCTGCTTCTTGTCTATTTCCTAAAGTGCAGTAAACAACAGCTCGGTTCATGTAGGCATCAGCTTCCTCTGGAGCGAGACGAATAACCTGTGTATAATCGTCGATTGCTGCCTCATATTCTTTTAGGTAAGCTTGGGCATTACCACGCCATAAAAATGCATTGATATTTTTAGGATCAATTTCAAGAGCTTTGGTATAATTTTCAAGCGCTGCTTGATATTCACTTCTCTCAAACTTATTTTGTCCCTCTGTTAAAAAGTTATTGAGTTGCATTTCTGAAGAAGGTCTACAAAAACTTAGAGATGCAACAACTGTAATTACACTAGCAGTAACACCAATTGAGCCAGTTAATACGTTTTTAGATAGAAGAATTCGCCCAAAAGATTTGTTGGAAATGAAACGGTTAATTGATGTAAAAATAACAGCTTGTTGTCGTTCTCGAATCAGCTGTTGCTGCCGTTGCTCCTCTTCTAATTCCTCTAGCACTTCTCGACGAATATTTCCAACAATATCTACAAACGCATCATCTTGCCTCGCCCAAAATCTACTAGTTACAGGTTCACCATTGCTAGGTAGACATTTTAGTTCTCCGAACGGTTGAGCTTGCCAGTTGTCAATTGGGCGAAGTTTTACAGGGACAATATAGGCTTTTCCAGCTTTGTGCCGTTCCATTGCCCGTTTTGTAATTTTCCCATAATTATCCATTGCTAAAAAGTCTGGACTAACCAGTAGTACAATTACTTGAGCTGTATTTAGGTGTAGATCATTTCTCTGCTTCCAGTACCTTCCTGCTGGCGTTTGACTGCTATACCATTTGATACTCTCTTTCGGTAGTTGTAAGCTGTTAAGATGTGGTTCTAGCTCCTTCCGCAATTTTTCATCTTTACGGGAGTTAGAATAAACGAAAAAAAGTTTAATAGCTCTGCTATGTCTTGGAAAGAAAAACATAAGTTACGATTTAGTCTGATGCACCACTGATTAAGTTCCAAGAAACTTTAATCGGAACACTGAAAAAACAGAAATCAAGCTGATTCAGCAGTTAGTTTCTCAACTTCTTCCATAAATTCTTCAGCAAGGGTAACAAATGCTTCATTCTGGCTTTTCCAATATCTTCTATCAGTTATAAATTTACGATTTTTGGGTAAAGTCTTGAATTCGCCAAGTTTGAAATCACCAAATCTTATACTTTGCCAATTGGGAACAGAACTGAGAAGTACAGGTATAATACAGGCTCCAGAATTTTGTCTTTCCATTGCCCGCTTAACCTCATTGCGTTTCTCCTCAGAAGCAATAAAGTTTTTACTAATAAGTAGAAGAATTATACGAGCTGAATTCAGATGTTTCTCACTCTCAACCTGTATGTTTTTACCTACCCTTATTTTGTCCTCATGCCAAATCCTAATATAGCCTTGCAGTTCCAAATCTCTTAGTGAAGTTTCTAATTCCTTACGCAGTTTTTCATCTTCGGGAGAGTAGGATAAGAAAACTTCGATTGCTTGAGTCTGTGATGATGATGATTCATGAGATTGATGCACATTTGTATTGTGAAAGCCAAGTATATTAGTTGTATTTGCAACTTCGGTACTAGGCTGTTTTTTTGTCAGTAGTTTCGGTGTGAGATGCTCTGGAATACCTGCTATGCGGATAAGTCTGCAACCTAGTTCATAGGCAAATTCAACAGACTTTCCAGATCCTAGAGCATCGTAAAAACCAACAGCAAATTCAATTGCAGCCCGATCGCCAATCGCCTGACTCATGCCAATGACATAATCAATATGTTGTGCGATCGCCCTTGCTTGAATCTCTGAATAACAAGCATTCAGTACTACACACTTGACGCGATCTGCAAATAACTCAAACAATCCAGCTAGTGCTTCTGCATCTACTGGCTTCGCCCGTCCAATTTCATCCTCAAATACCAAGCCTTCTTCTTTCGCTCCATGTCCGGAGAAATGGATAATCTCTGGCTCAACATCCAACATAGAGCGGTGAATGTCTCTGTAGCGTACTGCTTCCGACGACTCTATCAAAAATAGATTGCCTGCTTTTGCCCGTCTTAATCCATCTTTGATTTCCCGCAATTCTTCGCTTAGACGCAGTGGACTTGTGCCTTTCGGGTTCGCTGCCAAAACTAAGATTTTTTTGACTTGGTTTCCAGCATTCATCTGAGGACTTTATGGTAGATACTATTTGGCTTTCAAATATCATGTCTGGTTGAATATCTTATAGTTACGATACCAGCAGAGCAGGAAAGAATAATTAATTATGGGCGAGTAACCAGCCAGACATGAAACTATAAATCCTGCTGTATGTAATGATTACACAAAGATGACTGTGGGTTCCGTTACAAAATCAAACAGACTTAATCTGAAGCCACAATCTCTTGCAGTTTCGCCACCATTTCCGCCCGCGCCGATACTCCCAGCTTGCGAAACATCCTTTTCAGGGCTTGCTTCACCGAATTTTGCGTAATAAACAGCTTCTCACCAATTTCTGCATTCGTTAATCCCTGCGCCACTAACTCAGCAATTTCTAACTCGCGTGGAGTTAGGCGACTAACTAACGGCGAGTTGAATGTTTTTGGTTTCGCTCTGAGAGTGGCAAGTTTTGCTGATAAATGCAAACACAAAGCGCTCAAGTCAGCTAAATCATTGGCATCAAAAGCGGGACTACCGTCAGCACGGGCAAGGTTGAGCATCCCCACCAAACGACCATCACAGACAATTGGTCCGCTCATCACGTGGGCGTGGTCTTGGCGCGAACAAAAATGTTGCCAATCTCCTGGGGCTAGTATTAATTGTTCATGGGCGGGAGCATGACGTTCAGTGACATAGCGCCCAACCGGATTACCTTGTAAACAAACTTCCGGAATGGTTGGAACGTCAACATCTACCGTGGACAGGTCATCTGATAGATATAGACCCCAACGTTCCACGCCAAAATGTTTGCCAACTGTGTTCTTCACAGCTAGCCTTAGTTCTTGTTCATTACGAGCCTTGGCGATCGCATCAAATAAACTATGAAGGGAACGATCCATAAAGTGTACCCAGTTGGGGTCTAGGCGGACTCCACAATTACTTCTATGCTAACTAATAGCAGCTAAGCTAAAAAGCTAACATAAACTAGCAACTGTAGGAGAAACAAGTGACTGCAACACAAGTCTCTGCCCAAGAACTCTTCCGGGCTGCTTACGAGAACCGTTACACTTGGGATAAAAATTTCCCTGGATACACCGCAGATATCACCTATAAGCAAGATGATCGGGTGTTTACAGGTAAAATTCGCATTAACGCCAATCTCAAAGCCGAAGTTTTTGAGGTAGAAGATGAACAAGCCAAGCAGGCGATTCACAATCAGGCTTGGGAAATCGCTGTTCATCGCGTCCGTCGCAGCTTTGAAGAAACCCACGGTGCTAATACATTTAGCTATGGTGATACCGACGAGACAGGCGCAGTTGAAATTATAGTTGGCGGTAAATCCGCAGGCGACAAATACAAAGTCCGTAACAACATAGTTAGCCTCGTCCACCGCCACATTCACGGCGTTGTTGTCACAATTAATACATTTAGCACTTATGATACTGGGGAAGGCTACCTCTCCCACACCTACGACTCCGTATACCACGACCCGAAAACGGGTGAACGAAAAGGTGGTAGAAGCGAATTCGAGGATAAATATGAAAAGGTTGGCAATTATTTCATTTTGAATCGTCGTTTTATTAGCACTGATACAAAAGCACAACCTTCAATCCAAGAGTTCATCTTTTCTAATATTAAGTTATTAGAACCTGTTGCAGACTAATTGATGCAATCAGCTGCATAAAAATTAGTAGTAGTGTGTGCTTATACATAGGCACACGCCATTTTTTGATCGTATGATTTTTTGATAGCTAAATACTGGCTGCAAGCGATTGATAACTAGATATCCTCTCACGCCCTGTATAAATATATTTTTTGAGCAAATTACCTAAAATATAAATGCCTTTTTCAATGTCCTCTTGTGAATTGGCGAAAGTCAGCCGCATTGCTGGATAACCATGCTTATCAGGAAAAAATGCTGAACCTGAAAAAATCAGGACATTTTGTGATAAGGCTTCTTTGGTAATTACCTGAATAGGAAGATCTAATGGTAATTGCACCCACAGAAATAACCCACCCTTGGGAACAGTCCACCTTGCCTCTTCCGGAAAATAACGCTCTATAGCTTATAGCATAATATTGCGGCTTTGGATGTTTTCCGCTCGCAGTTGGTTGAGGTGAAGGCGGGAATGTCCTGATGCTAGATACTCACTAATTATTGCCTGAGAAAATGTGGATACATGGACATCATGTAATAATTTTCGTTCAAGTATTGCTTGATAATGTTTGCCTGTAACTACGATATAACCAACTCTTAATCCAGGTATTAAAGTTTTAGAAAATGTACCGACATAAGTTACTAAATTTTGTGTATCTAAAGCTTTGATTGGAGCTGGTACAGGCTCAAAATTCAATCCTTCGTAAGCATTATCTTCCAAAATTGGACATTCATATTGTTCAGCTAGAGAAAGCAAATTTTGACGATGAGCTTGTGTGGTTGTCAAACCTGTAGGATTGTGTAGCGTACTGATTGTATAGATTAATTTTGGGTGATGACTGCGGAGGTATTGCTCTAATAGTTCCAGATTCATACCTTCGGGAGTCATGGGAATTCCAATGATTTTGGCTCCTAAATTCTCCAGGATGGCGATCGCTCCAAAATATGTTGGAGTTTCCACAATTACCCAATCTCCTGCTTTGACAAAATGAGACATCGCCAATGACAAAGCTTGCTCGGAGCCATTAGTCACAATTAAATCCTCAGTTGATACATTTAACCCTTGATGTACCAACATTTGAGCAATTTGTCTGCGTAGTGTTAGTTGTCCTTGTGGCAAGTCGTACTTAGATAATGCGTTTGTCTCCTTCAGCGCTCGTTTTGCAATTTGCGTTAGATTCTTAGGCGGACGAGGAAAGCCAAAACTCAAATCGATCATCCCTGGCTGTGCTTGTGCATGTACCGCAGCCACATGCATATCAAAAAAAGAATTTCCTCCCGGCTCTTTGATGATTACGTTTTGAGCAGGAGAAAAGGTTGGTTGCAAGTTGGCACAAGCAAAAGTTTGAGTGTTAACAAAATAACCAGAACCCTGACGCGCACAAATTACCCCATCAGCTTCCAAAACGTTATAAGCCTCAATAATGGTTAGTTTATTGACTTGCAATCTCTGTGCTAGAGAACGGATAGAGGGGAGGCGATCGCCACTTTGCAACGCTCCAGATTTAATCAGACTACTGATGCGATCGCGAATTTGCAAATACAGAGGTTTAGCTGACCGCCGATCCAAAAAAATCTTCATTTCGGCACACTTTTAAAGACTACAAAAGCACGAATATTCGCAATATAAGTGATTTTCCCAAGTTCTGCATCTCAAATCTTGCACCTGGAAATATGAATGTCAAAACCACAACTACGTGCAAGGCGATCAAAGCGTTCAATATCAAGTAAAATAAGATACACGACTATTTTTGGGAAAATAGATTCAAGAGCAGTTTGTGCAGCCTGACCCCAATTAGGTGGTGATGTTGGCTGAATATACAGATGAGTCCAATGAGCAATCGGGTAGGCAGTCAGAGAAAGAATGAGCCAGCGGTACATTCCAAGCAGAGTCGCTTGTCCAAAACGGTGCAAGCCAAAACGATGCTTGGCAGTTTTAAACCATCCCTCAATCTGCCAGCGACGTTTACCCCACCATTTGAGAGTAGGGGCAGGTTTCTAAACCTGCCCCTACTTTAATTGGTCGGGTAGACAAGACAAAACGCTTTTCTAACTTGGCGTTATCACGCTTCAAGTAATACCAAGAAACGGTAACAGGGAACTTTAAACCAACTAAATGAACCTGTTGACCTTGTTTATGTAAACGTCTTAAAAGTCTACCATCTGCTAACTTACGGCTAATAGCTACACCTGTAACAGCATGATATTTCAGCCGACGTACACCCTCAAGAAATTCGACACTGCCAAAGGCTGTATCAGCTCAAATAATTGTCTGGAAGCGTTGAGTTAAAGATTGCGGTAAACGTTTAACTAGTTTCAGCCCAAGCTGTGCAGGAGAT
>JANZYY010000169.1 GCA_026419705.1 Fischerella sp. | reverse complement strand
GAAGGTACTTGGTCGGATTTGGCTCGGGAAATACTGATATAGTAACCAAAAGTGTTGTTAAATCCTACCTTCAGGGTTGGGATACCTGTCTTAGCTCGCTCATCTACTTCCAAATTGGCAATCCATTTGCGATCTTCCTCTACCAAAGCCCGTCTCTCATCCAATTGGGGATTCACTCCAGAACGAATTAGCCCGCCTTCCTTGATATGTATCGGCGGCGATTCAACAATATGAGCCTGGATTTTTTTTGCTAGTTCTTCCAAAACAGGTGGGACTTTTTGCAAGGCTCTCAGGAAGGGGGAGTGAGCTTCCATTACTAATAGTGCTATCTCTGGTAATTTAGATAAAGAATCTGCTAAAGCTACTAAATCCCTGGCGTTAGCGGTGCCGGAACCAGCCCGTCCTGTCAAGCGTTCCAGGTCATAAATTTGCCGTAGCAACTGTCGCAAATCTTGACGCAAGGGCGTATTTTCCACTAGTTCTTGAATTGTTTCTTGCCGCGCCTGAATGCCTTTGATATCAAGCAGCGGTTGTAACAGCCATCTTCGTAAAGCTCGACTGCCCATCGCCGTAGAAGTTCTATCTAACGCCCACAACAGGGAGCCGTGAAAACTGCCATCACGCACTGTTTGCGTAATTTCTAGGTTGCGCCGTGTTTGATGGTCGACAATCAGGTAGTCAGTAATAGTATAGGTGCGGAGTGCTTGCAGGGGGATAGAACTTTCTTTTTGGGTTTCTTCCAGGTATTCCAGCAGACCTCCAGCTGCACGCATAGCTAAAGGGAGATGTTCGCAACCAAGACCTTCGAGCGATCGCACTTGAAATTTCTGCAACAATCTGGATCTTGCTTCGCCAGCAGAAAAAGGCTGTTGCGATCGCAGTGCATAACAAAACACTGGTGGTAAATACTCCGGTAAATGTTCGGATCTCTCTCCCGGACGCAGCAAACTACCCAAGTCAGGAGCGTTAGTAGGAATTAACACCTCCGCAGGCTGTAAGCGCATCAATTCTTGTGTTAAATTTTCTACATTACTGCCCTGCGTGGTCAGAAATTCACCTGTAGAGATGTCTGCATAAGCCAAACCCCAATGTTCTCCAGCAATTACCACAGCTGCGAGGTAATTATTGCGACTAGATTTTAGCATTCCTTCCTCTAGCAAAGTGCCAGGAGTCAGAACGCGCGTTACCTCTCGCCGCACCAACCTACCGGCTGCTTCTGCTGCATCTTCTACTTGATCGCAAATTACAACTGCATATCCTTTTTCAACCAACTGGGTAGCATGACGTTCCCAAGCGTGGTGCGGTACACCACTCATTGATACCCTTCCTACTTCTCCGACTGGCTTGCTGGTGAGGTAAAGTTCTAATTCTTGTGCCAGAGTTACAGCATCTTCAAAGTAGCATTCAAAAAAGTCTCCCACTCGATACAGCAACACCGCGTGTGGATACTTCTCCTTTGTCTCGACATAATGCTGAAACATTTGGGTCAGCTTACTGCGATCCACCAGTCGATGGTCAGTAATAAATGTGTTCGCACTGTTGCTCGTGTTGGATGGGGATGAAGAGTAATAAGCGGTCATGGATGTTCAAGGATAGACATTTTAACATGCCAATATCCGATGATAGCGCGTCATCAGGGCTACCAGAAACATCGATGAGGTTTATTTATTTTTTCTTCATCGAGGAGTTAAAGTGGACTGATATCTTGTACTTCCCCAAGTCAGCCCAGTATCCTAATGACCACCCTCCAAACTGGTCACGAGAATTAAGCCGTTCCTGGCTTTTACCCTTGAATGGTGCAAGATGCCCCAGTTTTACTGTCTGAGGAAAATTCTATTATTCCTCTAAGACAACATCTGGTTTTTTTCAGGCTTAATATTATCTTGTTGTTTTTCCCGATCGACTACTTCACTAAATCTCCCTTCACGCCAATTATCGCCAACACTTTTAATAAAACTTGCCAAAGGTATGGCAATCAAAAGCCCCAACAATCCTGCCAATTTTGCCCCTATCAATAATGAAATTACTACCCAAACTGGGTTCAAACCAGTTAAATTACTCAGAATACGAGGAGCTACAAAATTATAATTAAATTGGTCGATCGCCACGGCTACAATTAAAACTTCTACTCCCAACCAAAAATTATTTAATGCCACTAACAAACTCACGATACTAATACCAATTCCCGTACCGAAGGGAAACAAAGCAAAAAAACCAATCACTAGCCCAAACAGTAGGCTTAAGGGAACTCGCAGTGCTAAAAACGCTAGTGTGATACCTGATGCCAGGATAGTAGCCAATGTCACCTGACCAATAAAGTAATTTTGAAAATCCTCCTGCAATGACTGGCGCACTTGCGGTCCGATATGCGGTGGAAACCAGAGAAATATACCATCCCACAGACGTTCCCCGTTTAAAACTAAGTAGAAAGTCAGCACTACTGTCAGTAAGACATTGACTAAACTACCGATGGTATCCAAAGCTAAACTAAGTATCCGGCCGGTAAAATTTTGAATTTGGCTGGATATTCTATCAAGAAGTTGGGGTATTAAGCCACTTAAATGAATTGGTAACTGTTCTGTGGTTGCCCAGTTTTGCAAAGCTTGCAATTGCTGTCTGCCAGAATCAATCCATGCGGGCAAAATGTTAGCCAGTTCATTAAGTTGTTGAACGATCAGCGGTACTATGGTAATACCTACGGCTGCCAATATCAATACCGCTAACAACAGTACTCCCGAAATAGCTACGTTACGTTGCACGCCTTGTTTCTGGAAAAAGTGGATGGGATAGTCCAGAATAAAAGCTAAGAGAACGGCGGCAATAAAAATGCTTACCAAAGGTTGAAAATAATTAATTACCTGAAGCAATACCCAACCATTGAGGACAATCAGGGGAAATGCCAATGCTAAAGTTAACCATTTAGGTAGTTTGTTTGCCGATTGCATCATCATTAAGGGGTAGGGATTTATTAGTTGTTGATTGTTAGTTGTTAGTTGTTAGTGGTTGGTTGTTAGTGGTTAGTGGTTAGTGGTTAGTGGTTAGTAGTTAGTAGTTAGTGGTTATTTCCCATCACCCCATCACCCCTACCCTACGGTCAGCTGAAAAAGGCGCGTCTACACCCCCAGAACTCATTTCCCATTCCCTTCTCCATAAAATCTAACAAAATTCGCTGATGTACTGGTCCTAAAGGTCGGATTTCGCCTGCTACTGCTGAGTAACTCGCACCTAAGCGAATGTCTTCTAATGTGAGCAAGCCCAGATCCCAACCTTCGTTAAGAACCAGTTGATTTAATTCCACCAATAGCGGTGCATGGAAGACGTGACGCACTACCCGATCGTCGCTATAACAGCCAAATTTAGAAACTGTTGCTGGCAAACTGTAGCCAATTTCTTCTAAAATTTCTCGCTTTACTGCTACATCTGGAGTTTCGCCAGGTTCGATGTGTCCGCCAAAAAACGCCCAGTGACCAGGATAAGGAATATTGGGGTTATTGTCTCGCAATTGTAGTAGAAACTTGTTGTCTTGGTAGAGAATAGCGATCGCTACATGCACCGGTTGCTTGTTCATAAACACCAATCGGGGAGTTTTACGTTTTTATTATTACTCTTCTTCTAGATACACTTCCCCATATTCTTTGCCTGCCAAAGGAATGCTTCGGTAGCGAATTTTGCCCTTAATGACTATTTGATCTCCGACTTGCAAATTGGTTTGATTGGCGATCGCCCATATTTTTCCAGTTTCATCATTGATGAGATAAGCTTGGCGCTTGAGCAGGGGAGCTTTTTTTTCGACCTTACCTTGGATGTATACTGTTGTGTTGCTGTCTGGCTGCGATCGCAGTTCCTGAATCGGAGTAATATTTGCGCCGATCGCATTCATTCCCGAAAAGCGAAAGTAACTGCAGCTGACTAATCCTGCCATCAACACACAGGTGGATCCCATGTGGATCGCAGAAAAAACACGGTAGATTTTTTTCACCTGTAGCATAATAAATACATTTTCAGAGTATTTTGGCATCAGTGGTTGACCGCTGGCCATTTGCTATGAATTGGTTCCCATTTATAACTTATTTATCGGTTCACAGATGAACAAGAATGAACCATCAAGTCACCAAGACACTCAGAATTGACAATTGTACGATGATTTTGGATGTCCCATTATTCAGCAATGCCCGCCCATCGATAGTTATGTTCTGGGCAACTACAAATACACTCTTAATTGAAGCAACTAATCTGAGAAGATAGGATATGGTGAATGCTATTCAAAGAGGGCTACAGCATCGGGTAGCAACACTAAGGCTGGTGTACTTCCGTTGACTTGATGGAAACAACAACTACCCAACTGCTTAATAGTGGAGCTTCGCTGGTAGAAGCTGACAGTAACAGGAACATATTCGCGTTTGCACTATCTAGCAGCGATCGCCAAAGCAGTAGTTGATTCGAAACTAAGTTGCATCCCAAATTGTTAAATCAGGCGCTGTTGTGGTAGATGTGAGGATGAATCACAAAAGAAATTATGAATTATGAATGATGAATTATGAAGTGTTGTAAATCATCGTTCATTGTTCATCGTTGATCGTTCATCATTTTTTCAGTTCCAAAGGGCTGGAAAATTGTGACGTAGATAACATAATTTTAAGGAAATTAAGGATGGTAGCAGCGGATAACCTGAAACAAACTCCAGAAAAAACTACTTTTGACCTGAGCAGCTATTTAAAAGAACGGAAAAAGCTTTGTGAAGCAGCCTTGGAGCAGGCTATTCCCGTGCGTTATCCAGAAAAGATTTACGAAGCAATGCGCTACTCGCTCTTAGCTGGAGGTAAGCGTCTGCGTCCGATTATTTGCCTGGCTACTTGTGAAATGACAGGCGGAACTATCGCTATGGCAATGCCAACTGGGTGTGCCTTGGAGATGATCCACACTATGTCTTTAATTCACGATGACTTGCCTGCGATGGATAATGATGATTATCGTCGTGGTAAGCTGACAAACCACAAAGTCTATGGTGAAGATGTCGCAATTTTAGCTGGGGATGGCTTATTAGCTTATGCTTTTGAGTATGTAGCCCTCAATACTAAGGATGTGCCAGCAGAACGAGTATTGCGAGTCGTTGCCCATCTGGGACGTGCAGTGGGAGCTGCTGGCTTGGTCGGTGGTCAGGTACTGGATTTAGAATCTGAAGGAAAGTCAGATATTTCCTTGGAAACTTTAAATTTTATTCACAACCACAAAACCGGGGCACTTTTAGAAGCTAGTGTAGTTTGTGGCGGTGTTTTAGCAGGGGCATGTGAGGAAGATTTGCAACGGCTGTCTTGCTATGCTAAAAATATCGGACTAGCATTTCAGATTATTGATGACATCCTAGATATCACCGCTACCCAAGAGCAATTGGGCAAAAGTGCGGGTAAAGACCAAAAAGCACAGAAAGTAACTTATCCAAGCCTTTGGGGAATTGAAAAATCACGAAAACAAGCTCAACAGCTAATCGAGGAAGCTTGTACAGAATTAGAACCTTTTGGCAAGGAGGCAGAACCATTAGTGGCATTAGCACACTTTATTACCAGTCGCAGTCACTAATAAAGGCAGAAGAGCCACTGCATTGGGGAGGCAAAGAGAGTGCGTTTTTTATCCAAGTTTCCCGGCTTGTAGATGCGTGCGGTGCGACTTTAGGCAGAATTCAGCTGCAACAGACGCCCGCTTTCAAAGCCTTTTCGTCTAGTAGCAGAAGGGAACATATATAATGCTTACACCAATGCTTGTCGACTTATTTTAACTATCTAGTTATTTCTGTTGCAATGCACTAGGTTGGTTTTGGGTTGCATCTATTGCCTCCTCACATATAACAACAACCGCTACTTGTTTTTATTAACCTCACCAAAATACCATGCAGGACATAGGCAATATTTTAGATAACCAGGTGCTGGTGGTTGCTCTGGTAGCTTGTTTTATGGCTCAAGCTTTGAAGCTGATCGTTGAACTAGTCAAAAATCGTAAACTGAATGTGCGTGTTTTAGTCACCACTGGCGGTATGCCCAGTGCCCATTCAGCTTTAGTGACAGCTTTAGCAGCTGGTGTGGGGCAAACTCACGGTTGGGCGTCTGCTGAATTTGCACTTGCTACGGTTTTTGCGATCATTGTTATGTATGACGCAGCTGGAGTTCGTCAAGCTGCTGGTAAGCAAGCTCGCATTCTTAATCAAATGATAGATGAACTGTTTCACGAACACCCGGAGTTCTCAGGCGATCGCCTCAAGGAATTGTTAGGACACACACCTTTTCAGGTGATAGCTGGATCGGCTTTGGGTATTACCATTTCTTGGTTAGCCAGTTATGCCTATAATTAGGAATTTGTTGTTAGTTGTTTGCTGTTGGTTGTTTGTTGCCTCCAATCAACTACCATCGAACAACAAATCACAAAAAAATTAATTTGGTGGTAAATTTACCACCGATCGCAATAGCATTACTTTACTACTATCTACAATTACAGCAAAAAAACCTTTTTCCGAGAGCTTCTGCAGTATTTGATATGCGTCTTTTTGATTAGTCGTGTAAGTTGCAAGCAAGTAAGGGCGTTGTCCGTAGGCAGCAAAACCCACGTCACCTCCCACAACTTGCTTAACTTGATTTGCCAGTTCCGGCCGATTAAAATAATCGACCAAGACAGCAAAACCACTTCCTAAACGTTGGGGTTTATAGCTAGCTGTTGGAGTCTTGTTGTTAGCTGTCGGAGTCGAAGCCACAGCTGTTGGTCGAGTAGTAATAATAGTAGATAAGCCGACAATACTATTAACATACCTTGCCCAACGATTAGCATCATCCATCTTTTTAAATCCACCAATTCGCGTGACTGTATCGTTGAGATATCTACAGGTAGTAGTCTTGAGTTTGGCAGGTAAAGCACGATGCAATTGCTTTTGACTATTTGTACTCGGACTAATTATCAATAAGAGATATTCGCCAGGATTTGGTGGTTGACAAACCGGAAGATTTTGTTGTTGAGCAAAGGCAGTATTTATACCAGCCATGAAAGGAGCGATCGCTAGTATGAAACTATTTCGTAAAGTGTGACGTAAAATCGGAAGTTGAAGCACCACAGGTTGATACATAAATTGCTCGTACGATCTGCTCTTTTTTATATGTTTGTTCCTTATCTTTCTAGAAGGGGGTAAAGGGAAAAAGTTTCAACATTTTCCCTTGACCCTGCGACACATCAAAAATGCACAACAGTTCAGGACACAGCTGCAAGAGAAGCCAGGGGGTCGGGGATATCTTCAGAAGGTGCTTGAAATTCCCCTGTGCAGACAAACTCCAAGCGTAGTTTTAACCAAGTGATAAATTGCTGATTTGTGGAAATAATTGCTGCTGCTGGTTGTGGACACTTTGCCTTCACTTGTGACATTTGGGGCGCTTCTAAGAAAGCTGGTTGCTTCACTACCCAAAAATCAATTTCCTTTTCTTGTTCGTGGTAGTAACGGGTGCGTTCCCGCAGCACTTCTTCGATTGGTTCCTCTTCCAGCAGAAAGTGTTGGCTTGCCAAAACGTAATAGTATGTTTGCATTTTCTTCCTTTGCTAAATGACTAATATGAGAACACAGAGCTATTCGCTGTGTTTCTACTCACTAACAAAAATTAAAGCACCTTATCTGGAAGTGGAAGGGACAAAAATTTTCTTGAATGGACAGCCAGTTGCTTGCTGTTCATTGGTTTGTTGTTTTTTGCCGCCACTCCAAAGTCGCTTAAAAGTCCCCCAAAAAGACGTCCTTTTCCGTTCACTGTTTCCTTGTTTACCGCCTGCTGTCAGCTTCGCTAGGAACTTAGTGTTGTCAAAGTAGTGTTCCAAGGAAAGAATTTTCAAGTCATCGGTTACACGTACAACACTCATACCGATAATCTCTACTATTTCTCCTGTGGGTGTATAGTCTTTGTACAAACCGTTAAAATGCCCCCAATGCCGCCATTTAAAGGCAATAGTCGGTGGACTAGAGAAAACCTCTAAAACCTCCCATAAAAACCCATTCGGAAATGCCGTATGGAAGAGATTTGTCGATGTTTGAAAATTTTCCTCAGAAGCTTTGTAATGTTGCGTGTCACCGATCAATAGCTTGTAAGTTCCTGACTCTACTAATTTTGATAGTTCGTAGTCAGGACCTCCATTGGTGCTCATGCGAAACTTATCCTGTACGACAGACACCCACTGCTGGGGGTTGACTTTGAAGTTAGCTTCAATATCGAAGGTTCTCACAAGATTTTGCACGATTGCTTCCAGCGAACCCTCAACGTGCTTGCAGATACTCTCCTTTGCAAGGTTTTCGTCTGAGAGGGTATAGTCAGGAGGCTTGCCATAACGCCACTCAACATCCGTAAAACTTGCAAGAACTTTGTCTCGATCTTGTACCCAAAGCGGAAGGTCTTGAGATTGTGTTGCGCTCATAGAATTTTTGGCTTCAGATTTGACTGGTAAGCTGCTCCACATCTAATTTGCATAACTTTGGCAGGCAAGATGCCTACCCCACAAAAGATTGAGAAAATATAAGTGTGCAATTTAAATGTGCTTTAGCTTAGTATCAGCAAATACCAATAAATTTCTAGATTTCGCAGATGACTTCCCCTCTGGGTATTGGGGATCGGGCATTGGGGATCGAGGATGGTTAATAACCACTAACCACCGACCACCAACCCCAACCACCAAAAATTACCCATTACCCTTCAAAATTCCCCACGCATAGCTAGTTTCATCTCCCGGACTGCTCTTTCCATACCTACTAGGACTGCTCGGCTAACAATGGTATGACCGATATTGAGTACTTCCATACCTGGAAGGCAAGCCACAGGATAAACATTCCAGTAGGTGAGTCCATGACCGGCATTAACTCGCAGTCCAGCTTGAATGGCTTGCTTGCACCCAGCTGCCAACACGTCTAATTCCTGCTGGCGAGTTGTTTCATCTTTAGCTTCAGCATATCGTCCGGTGTGCAGTTCGATAAATTTCGCCTGCACAGTTTGAGAGGCTTTGATTTGTGCTGCTTCCGCATCGATAAACAAACTCACTGGAATGCCAGCACTTTGTAATTTATCAACAACCTCTCCAATTCTAGCAATTTGACCCACGATATCCAATCCGCCTTCTGTAGTTACTTCTTCCCGTCGTTCGGGAACCAAAGTCACGTAGTCAGGTTTAATATCGAGGGCAATAGCTACCATTTCATCTGTAGCTGCCATTTCTAAATTTAGGTGCGTCCTGACTGTCTGACGCAATAAACGCACATCCCGTTCTTGGATGTGTCGTCTGTCTTCTCGCAAATGCACGGTAATACCATCAGCACCGCCTAATTCTGCCAGTACCGCCGCTGCTACGGGGTCTGGTTCTACCGTCCGTCGTGCTTGCCGGATGGTAGCAATATGGTCAATATTTACACCAAGCGTAGGCAACCCTAATTCCTCTCTATCCACGAATCCACAGGAGTTGATTGTAGCGGAAACACTGGCAGTAAGGTGAGGTAGAAAGAAGACAGGGATTATTATTAATAATACTCAAACTTTATATAGTTGTTTTTTCTTGTGTCAATAACCAGATAATTTCAGCTTGACGGCTTTCTATTCCATCAGTAGCTTGACGGTAACGTTGTCCTAGTGGTTTGCCAAAGCAACTTTGCGGGGTTTGTAGTCGGCGCTTTCGCGCTGAAG
>JANZYY010000168.1 GCA_026419705.1 Fischerella sp. | reverse complement strand
AAGAGACAGTGTATACTGCGATTGGGAGCCATAACGTGCGATCGCAAGCTCATGCCATAGCAATCGCAGAAAGTTTAAAAGTCCCTCATCGCTGCTTTGAAATGCAAGTTCTCTACGGCATGGGCGATAAACTAGCAAAAGCTTTAGTCGATCGGGGTTATCGCGTCCGCGTTTACTGTCCCTATGGTGAACTTCTTCCGGGGATGGCATACTTGATTCGTCGCTTGCTAGAGAATACTGCGAATAGCTCCTTCTTGCGGCAAAATTTAGAAAATCGTCCGGTAGAGGAATTGTTAGCACCACCGACAGTGGGACAAGGGGACGGAAAAGTCCCTCCCTCTGGCCCTGTTTCTGTCTCCCCCTCCTCCTTCACTGGTGCAGCAGATACAGATTATGCTAAGGAACAGGCAAGAAAGAAATCCCAACAAGCTTTGCAAACTGTTCGCCAGCAATTTGGTCAAACCTATCTTCCGTTAATTAATGGCGAATACGTCAACACCCAGGAAATCATTGATTCTCTTAACCCCTCAAATTACAGTGAGGTAATTGGTAAAGTTGGACTGATCGGTGTTGAACAAGCGGAAAAAGCGATGCAAGCAGCAAAAGCTGCGTTTCCCGGTTGGCGCAAAACACCTGTCAGACAACGTGCTGAGGTCTTGCGAAAAGCAGCTGAGTTGATGGAACAGCGCCGTGCGGAACTCGCCGCTTGGATCGTGTTGGAAGTTGGTAAGCCAGTACGGGAAGCAGATGCAGAAGTTAGCGAGGCGATAGACTTCTGTCGCTATTATGCTCTTGAGATGGAACGGCTCGCTCAAGGTTATAATTACGATGTTCCCGGTGAAACAAACCGTTATATTTACCAACCTCGCGGAATTGCCGTGGTCATTTCTCCTTGGAATTTCCCACTGGCGATCGCGACGGGAATGACTGTCGCGGCTTTAGTTACTGGTAATTGTACCCTCCTCAAACCAGCGGAAACATCCTCAGTAATTGCAGCGAAACTGACAGAAATTTTAGTCGCAGCTGGGATACCCAAAGGTGTATTTCAATACTTACCTGGGAAGGGTTCTCAAGTTGGTGCTTACTTGGTGAGCCATCCCGATACCCATCTGATTGTATTTACGGGATCGCAAGAGGTTGGTTGTAGAATCTACGCAGAGGCGGCAAATCTTAAACCTCTGCAAAAACATATGAAGCGGGTAATTGCCGAGATGGGTGGCAAGAATGCGATTATTATTGATGAAAGTGCTGATTTAGACCAGGCAGTTGCGGGTGTCGTGCAGTCAGCATTTGGTTACAGCGGTCAAAAATGTTCGGCTTGTTCGCGGGTGATCGTACACACAGCCATTTACGATACTTTTGTCCAACGGTTTGTAGAGGCGACAAAATCGCTTAACATCGGGGAAGCAGAGTTACCCAGTACTCAAGTAGGCCCTGTGATTGATGCTAGCGCCCGCGATCGCATTCGTGAATATATAGAAAAGGGCAAAGCAGAAGCAAACGTCGCTTTGGAATTGCCAGCACCGGAGAACGGATATTTTGTCGGCCCGGTGATTTTTACAGATGTGTCGCCAAATGCAGTCATCGCCCAACAAGAAATTTTTGGTCCCGTTGTCGCGGTCATCAGGGCAAAAAATTTCTCAGAGGCTTTGGCAATTGCTAACGATACCAACTACGCCCTGACTGGAGGACTTTACTCTCGAACTCCTTCGCACATTCAAAGAGCGCAGGAAGAGTTTGAAGTTGGGAATTTGTATATTAACCGTACCATTACGGGTGCTATAGTTGCACGGCAACCTTTTGGTGGTTTCAAGCTTTCTGGAGTTGGTTCTAAAGCGGGCGGACCTGATTACTTGCTGCAATTCCTAGAACCGCGTACGGTGACGGAGAATATTCAGCGGCAAGGTTTTGCACCGATTGAAGGAGCAGAGTAAAGTTTTTTAGGATGGGCAATGCTAACCCTTTGGTGGTGCGATCCCAAATAATCAGCTTTCTTTGTGTCTTTGTGTCTTTGTGGTTCAAGAAAATTCATTTTTTCACCACCAAGACATTAAGACACGAAGTGGGCAATGCCCACCCTGTTTTATAATTGAACCGCCAAGACGCAAAGAACGCCAAGAGATTTTCATGAAGAGTTCAATTATTAGAGTTGCTGATTCTTCGGAAGATTTGCGGAATATTCAAGAAATTAGAAGGAAGGTTTTTCAAAAAGAGCAAGGAGTGAAACAAGATTTAGATTTTGATGGTCTAGATGAGACGTGTGAGCAGTTGATTGCTTATTTAGACGGAGAATGTGTGGGAACGGCTAGGATTAGATATTTGGATGAGAAAACGGCGAAGATAGAAAGGCTAGCTGTTTTGCCTACGGCTAGAGGACAAGGAATTGGCAAGAAAATTACCGAAACAGCACTCTTAGTTGTAGCTAGCAAAAATATTCCAGAAGTTGTGATTCATGCTCAAGAATATATAAAAGGTTTGTACCAGCAGCTAGGTTTTCAAGAAGAAGGAGAAGTTTTTGAAGAAGCTGATATTCGCCATATCAAAATGAGGAAAAAATTAGTTTGTTAGTTGTTGGTTGTTGGTTGTTGGTTGTTTGGCAACTATTATCCAAACAACAAAGAAGCATCAACAAACAACAGTTAGGTCAACATAACTCATGAGTAATCGAAAATATCCGCGCAAAGGTTATAAAAGTTTACTGATACTCAGCATTATTTGGCTGGCCGGTGCAGTGAGCGATCGCATTTGGTTGGCTTTAGATCGCTCCATTCCAGCTTGGGATCAGGCGGATTATTTAACTGGTACGTTGACTTATTGGCAAGCTTTGCAAGATCCTCAATGGTGGGATGGCGAATGGTGGCAAAGTTTTTGGATGCTATCTTCTAAAATACCGCCCTTAACTTATATTGTTGCGGCTATAGTACAAAACATTTTTGGCACTGGGTCGGATCAAGCCACGCTGGTAATGTTGTTATTCAGTGCTATTTTACTAGGTTCAGTTTATGGATTGGGTGCAGTATTGTTTAGCGAGGCTGTGGGTTTGTGGGCAGCAGCACTATGCCAAATTATGCCCGCTCTCTATCAATTACGTCTAGATTTTCTGCTCGATTATCCTCTTGCAGCTGTTGTTACTTTCAGTTTTTTTTGCCTCACTGTTTGGAAAGTAAGAGTCAACAGTCAAAAATCTCCCCATCTCCCCATCTGGGGTTCTCCCCATCCTCTTCTATTGGCAGCAGCTTTCGGTTTATCTTTGGGATTGGCGTTGCTGGTGAAGCAGACGGCGTTATTGTTTCTGCTCGCACCGATAGTATGGGTTGGGTTTGGTGCACTTCGTCAACGCCATTGGGGACAGTTAGTGCAGTTAATTGCTGCTTTGTGCTTGTCGGTTTTGGTGTGTAGTCCTTGGTATCGCGCTAATTGGTTGCTGATCCTCACTTCTGGCAAACGAGCAACGTTAGACTCTGCTACTGCTGAAGGTGATGCACCCCTCAACACATTGCAAGCTTGGACCTATTACTGGCATCAATTGCCCGATCAGGTTTCTTTGCCGTTGTTACTAGTACCAATATTGGTGTTGCTACTTGATTGGGGAAGTTCATTGCAACAGGGGAGGAGGAGAAGGGTGAATCAATCAAAGTTTCTTCCACTCCCTCACTCCCTCAAATGGCTGGCAATATTTTTGGTGGGTGCTTATTTTCTTTCATCTCTAAACCCAAATAAAGATGCACGCTATACCTTACCTTATTTACCAGTACTTTCAGTCTTTTTAGCATATGGCTTAACTCGTTTCCGCAATCTTTGGGGACAGCGTCTCCGTTGGGGTACTTTTGGTTTGGCAGTGCTTTTGATGTTGTTGAATCTGTTCCCAGTCGGAGGTAGTGTTGGCAGTTGGATGACACAAGTTTTGAGTCCAAATGCTCAGCATTATCCTCACATGAAAGAAGAATTCCCCCATCGCCAGGTAATTGCCCAAGTTATTCAAACAGAACCATATTTGCGTTCCACGGTGGGAGTGTTACCATCAACGCCAAAAATCAACCAGCACAATTTGAATTACTATGGGGCGTTGGCAAATTTTCAAGTTTATGGACGACAGGTGGGGATAAGGAAAAAGTTCGTTAAACAAGATGGGCGATCGCTTTCATGGTTCCTCACTAAAACTGGCAAACAGGGTTCTGTACCAAATGCTCAAGCGATGATGGTTAAAACTGTGGAGGAGGGTGGCAGTTTCCAACTCAACAAGTCCTGGGAGTTGCCCGGTAGCGGTACTATCAGGCTTTATCACCAACAAATACCACCAATAGAAGTAAAACCAGTTTCTCAGCAAGCACAAGCTAAAGTTACCCTGTTGCAAGTTACATTACCAGAAAAAACCCCACCAGGAGTTCCAGTGCCTGTAACTTATGAGTGGAATGGTGCTTGGGAAGAATTGCAAAACGGTATTGTACTGTTGACTTGGCGTCATTCGGCAAATGACAAAATTTCATGGATACACGATCGCGGTATCGCCATGGGAAATTTACACGCAGGTGCAAATAAACCCCAAGGTACATTGCAAGTGATTGAAAGGATGTCAATGTTACCACCTGCTGATATTGCACCAGGAAGTTACAACTTAGAAGCGATTTACCTCAACCGAGTAACTGGAGAAACTTATTCAATTTCTGTGCCAAAAGTAACTTTGCAAATTGACCCACAAGCAAGTGCTACAAGTGCGCCAGAGTTGGATTTAATCACGCAGTTGCGGATGTTGGCGGCAACTTTACCTCATGGCACCAAGGCATTAGAACAACTTTTTGAAGAGATTGCACGTATCAATCAATACGATCCTACCCAGGATTATTTGGAACAGGCGCGACTGAGTTTGGAATATCGATTGCAGCACGTTTCACAAAATCGAGATTGGGCTTATGCTTTGGCTTTAGCAAACGTGTTACAGAAAAGAGCGAATGGTGCGATCGCAGCTTTGGAACGAGTCACAAAATTAGATTCAGAAAACCCTTACGCCTGGGCATATTTGGCATTTGTCCAAATCTATAATTGGCAGCCAGCTGCAGCGGAAAAATCCCTTCAGCTAAGTTTAGCTAAAAATCCTAACTTAATGGAAATTCAGGCTTTGAATGGAATTGCTGCGCTGATGCAAGGAAAGGTAATGAAAGCATGGCAAATTTTTCAGAAGTTTAAAGCCTAGTAGTTTGCGACAAAGATTTTGACGGGCTAGGGGAGTTCTGAGCAAGCCCTAAGTACGGCTTTGTATAAAATCGTAGCTTTTTTCAACCCACCAGGGACGCAGAATATTTCTACATTTAACTCGTTACGAAGATGATAGGCAAAATGAATCGAAAAATCAAATACAAATTTAAGTCAACTGAGATATTGCATCAATATTGACTCTAGTTGAATAATACCTATTGGTTTGCTAAGACAGGCGTTAGCACCAGCACAGATCGCGCGATCGCTGTTTGGGGTTTTCTCAGATGCGATCGCCACTACTGGCAAATCATGCAAATTTACCTGTTGTCGTATCTTCATCAACAAATCCCATCCGCTGATATCTCCTGCTAATTGCAAATCCAACAAAATTAAATTTGGCTGTTGGCTTCGCATCTGTTCCCAAAAGTCATTCCCGTTATTGATGCGTTCGACTTGATAGCCAATCGCCTGAAGATAATCTTGTAGCAGCGTGGCTGTTTGTTCTTCATCCTGCACTAGCAAAATACTTTTTGTTGGAGAAGTAGCGGGGGGATGGAGAACCGATTGTGTGTTGGGTGTGCAACTGTCTTTCTTTAGCGTAGACACATAGTGACTTCCTGTGAGAGTAGCTTTTTGGGAGGAAGTTCCCAATTGCAGCGGTCGCTCAAAGTAGCGGTATGCTGTGGTTCCCGTGGTAGTCAGCTTTGGAGTTTCGTACAGTTGAGGAGTTGCTTTCTGTGTGCGGGGGTTTGAGCAATTTTCCCTCAAACGCTTTACAGTGGGGTGTGATTGCGTAGCAACTGCCATTTGATTGTAGTGGCTGGCACGTTGTAGAAACTCTGTAGGGGGAAGGTACAAACTTTCTGGAGCAAGTGTTGAAGAGACACCTTCTGTTTGCAGAGGTCGATCTGGTAAAAATAGTGTAAACTGACTGCCTTTTCCCAAAATTGATTCTACCGTGACATCGCCACCATGCAAACGGGCTAACTTGCGTGTCAAGGCTAAACCCAAACCCGTACCTTCATATTGACGATTTAGTCGGCTGTCAAGCTGTTTAAAGGGTTCAAATAGGAACTTAAACTGACTTGGATCAATACCAATGCCTGTATCTGAGACTATAAATGTAATACCTTGGGGTACTCTTTTGATTTCCAAGCACACCTTACCTGCTGGTGTAAATTTAATTGCATTGGTCAGCAGATTGAGTAGCATTTGCTTGACTCGCCGCTCATCAGCAATGCAAGTATCTGCTTTTTCATCAATTTCGGTGACAAGTTGCAATCCCTTTGCTTCGGCGCGATCGCGTACTGTAGATATGACATATTCACACAACTCTTGCACTAACAACTTAGACAGAAATAGTTCTTCTTTACCTGCTTCCACTTTTGACAAATCGAGGATATCGTTGATAAGCGCCAGCAGATGTTCACCACTACTATAAATACAATTGACATACTCTTTTTGCTTGTCATTGAGAGAACCAGCTATTTCTTGTTGCAGCAATTGAGATAACCCCATAATGGCGTTGAGAGGTGTCCGCAACTCATGACTCATAGTTGCTAAAAATTCACTTTTTGCCCGACTTCCTGCTTCTGCTGCTTCCTTACTTTCACAGAGTTCTAATTCTGTTTGTTTGCGTTCGGTGATGTCCTCAATCATGGCGAGAAAATACTCTGGTTCGCCATTCTTACTGGAAATTATGGAAATATTAACCAAAGCCCAAACGAAGCGATGATCTTTGTGGAGAAAGTGCCTTTCCATTTCCAGGCGATCGCGAGTTCCGAAAACAAGTTGTTTGTAGAGTTCTAAATCCCCCTCTTGCTTAAAAATAAAATCTGTGAAGCGTTTACCAGCTAACTCTTCTCGCCCATAGCCGAGCATCTGACATAACGCCGGATTGGTATCTACAATTCGTCCTTTCATATCTACTAGCCCGATACCGACAGAGGAACGTTCAAAAATCGCCCGGAATTCTGCTTCACTCTGTTTTAGAGCCTCCTGTGCGGCGTTACGCTCACTCGCTTCTATTGCCAAGGTCACAAAATCTGCGATCGAGCCTGCAAAGTTCTCTTCCTCTACTGTCCACTGACGAATCCTGCTAAGTTGCTCGTGACACACCACACCCAGCAAATGACCACCCAACCAAATTGGCGCATTCAGCAAAGATGCAATGCCAAAAGCAGACAGATAAGGCTCGGATAACTCTTGTGTTCTATTATCAGTGCGGGCATCATCTGCTGCAATGCTGCGTTGTTCTTCCAAAGCCTGAAAATAAGCGGGGAAATTTGCTTTCAACAGCGACATTCCCCAACTATGACGCTTTGTCCTTGCATCGTACAAATCGACACATTCAACTTTT
Organism: Fischerella sp.; assembly: GCA_026419705.1. GTDB lineage: Bacteria > Cyanobacteriota > Cyanobacteriia > Cyanobacteriales > Nostocaceae > PCC9605. The sequence continues at coordinate 2,138 of JANZYY010000168.1, read as the reverse complement.
GAGCGATCGCTATTATATAACCAGACACTGACTCGCTCTACTTCTATGGTTTGGGCAGCTGCTTCTGTGATTTCTCTCAAGGCTGCAGTTAGATCGCCTTGCTGCAAAGTCTTGCTTTTTGCCAGTTGCATTAGGGTTTTACTTTGTTTTCGCAAACAATTTTCCCTTTTTTGCAGTGCTTCTTCTACCCGCTTACGTTCTCTAGTATCCCTAATCGCTACCACCCGCATTTTTTGCCCTTGGTAAGGAATGATTTTGCCTTGCATTTCCACCGGAAAAGTAGAGCCGTCTTTCTTAACTACAATTACTTCGTAGGGTTTTTCATAACCGGAAAGAACATATTTTCTGATTAAATCTTGTGATTCTGGTGTTACTAGTTCAAAACTGCTTTTACCAATTAGTTCTGCGACTTCATAACCTGTCATGTTTGTGACAACATGATTTGCGTCTAAAATAATTCCATTGTCATGTATGATAATTCCTTCAAAAGTTGCCTCAGATAAACAACGAAATCGAGCTTCGCTATCTCGCTGAGCAGATAAAGCTTGTTGAACAGAAATGTTTTGGTTTTTTTGGTGTTGGTAGTGTTGTCTTATGACAGCACATAGCAGTGTCCGCCATAACAATTGCGGCGTCATCTCACTTTTGACCAAGTAATCTTGAGCATTCATGCTCAGTACTTGTTTTAGCATTCCCTCATCTTGGCGATCGCCGATCGCGATCGCTGTCAAATTTGGGAACAGTGACTGCAACTTCGGGATAATTTCTAAATTTTCAGCATCCCTGGCAGATAAATCCAATATTGCTACATTGATAGACTCAGTCTGCAAAACAGATATAGCTTCAAGGAATTCCTGAACCTGAATCAATTGAAACTGATGCACAGACTCAGAGTTACTTCTTGCTGCTTCCAAAAGCATTTCTTGCATGAAGTCAGCATAGCTCTGACTCTCCTCAAATAGCAAAATTTTAATGAGTTCACATGCCATACTTGTCACCAGTAGAACATATTCATAGAAAGGGCGACATTTGCCTTATCGCCATCATATGTAATTTTTTTTAATATAAGTTTTACGTAAAAAAACTGTGAAATATTGATTTCTGCCCAAACAGCGAAGGATGAAATTATATAGTAATATTACTTATGAAATCAAAAATATGCCGTAAAGTCGATCGCTCTGAACAATCATTAGTCAACAGCCAACAGTTAGTAGTTAGTGGTTGGCGGTTGATTGTTGGTTGTTAGTGGTTAGTAGTTTAGTATTTATTCCACCCCATCTCCCCCACTCCTTCACTCTCTCACCTACAGACAGATACCCAGCCTCTGAGATTTTGCAAGAATTAAATGATGAAATTAATTGCAACTATTGTGGAGATGGAGCAATGAGCAGTGGCGACTTGAGAATTGTCTCCCTAATTCCTAGTGGGACTGAGATTTTAGCAGCGTTGGGTTTAACTGATGCTATTGTTGGGCGATCGCACGAGTGTGACTACCCTCCAGAAATTCAAGATCGTCCGATTTGTACCCAACCCAGGCTGAACACCAGTGCTTCTAGCGGTGAAATTAACGACAAAATAAGTAAATTAATCCAATCTGCTCTCAGTATCTACGAGATTAATATCGAGATTTTGAAGCGATTGCATCCCACTCACATCCTCACCCAGGACCAGTGTGATGTCTGTGCTGTTAGTGTATTAGAAGTAGAAAAGGCTGTAGCTTCAATCACTCATATCCCACCCAAGATTATCTCTTTAAAACCCCATGTTCTCAAAGATGTTTGGGCTGATATAGAGCGAGTAGCTAACGCTTTTGGTGTAGACTCGTTGAAGGTGCTAGAAAACCTAGAAGCTCGTGTCAAAATAGTTTCCCAAAAAACACAAGGACTTTCCCAAACAGAAAAATTACCAACAGTAGCATGTATTGAATGGACAGATCCTTTGATGATTGCTGCTCATTGGATTCCGGAATTAGTTACCTTAGCAGGAGGAGAACCGTTATTTGCTAATACAGGTCAACCTTCCTCACATTTAACGTGGGAAAATTTGATTGCGAGCAACCCAGATATTATTATTTTTATGCCCTGTGGCTTTGATTTAAATCGCACTCGTCAAGAAGCTGAGTTATTAACTCAACATCC
>JANZYY010000167.1 GCA_026419705.1 Fischerella sp. | reverse complement strand
CGCCCGCACGTACGGCTGTTCCAGCTAAACCTAGGGCTGCACGTTTATCTCCTGCTGCTGTTTGACAGGCACTCAATACTAATAGTTGCACTGCTTCCGGTCTGGTTTCATCCCGACCGCGCAGGATATTGTCGAATTGTGTGACGTTAATTGGTCCATCGGCAGCTAAGATGAAAGTTTGATCGGCGCTAGAACTAAACTGACCGTGGGTTGCTAAATGCACCACGTTGAAGGCAGCAGCATTCACTTGATTTTCTAGTGCTTTACTCGTGAACTGCTGATTCAGGAGATTGGTTGTTGGTATGCCGGCTTCAGCAATTAGTTCGATTTCTGTTTTAATCGCTGGCAAAGGTGAAAAGTTGGAATACTGCGGCGGTGGTTCAGTTAATCCAGCGATTAAAGCCTTGAGTCGCTGTCGCTGTAGCGGTTTAGGGTCGAGGAGTTGCAGACCGACGCTCAGGGCAATTGCATATTTTTCGATTAAGAATTGCTTACCGTCGTAGAGGGAGGACATTGGTAGGTTACGCAGTACTCCATCCAGGACAAATACCAGGGTATTTACTCCACTAGCTGACAATTGCGATTCTATTGGTTTAACCAGCCAATTGTAAACCTGTTGTGACTGTATCCTTGTAGCTTTGATCGCTGCAGGATTAACAAGATTTTGACGCAATGCAAGGACTGTTTTTTCTACTTCTGCTTGGGAAATCTGGGTACGATAGTGTCGTAGTGGTTGTTTGGGAATTTTAACAATTAGTTGCAGTTCATCGGGAAGAACGATCGGGTATAAGATGGCAGCGGTAGGATTTTCTTTGTCTACGACTTGGTCTAGCAGCACTTGCTGACCTTGCAAACAAGCTTCTCGGAAGAAGTTGTCTAATTCTGCTATCTTTAGTGCTTCAATCCGCTGGCGGGCTTTCTCTAGAGTTTTTTCGTCTGGTTGTTTTTGTGTCAGCAGTAATTCCACTGACTGCCGATAAACTGGTTCGACGCTGTCACGAAAGTTGAATCGCACATCTTGATTGACTGCTACTAGATCGCTGCGAAGAGATTCGAGAGTTTGCACAGCTGTATCGTATGCGGCGATCGCTCCTTGTAAGTCTCCTTTTACTTTTAGCAATCTTCCTAATTGCCATTGCCACCGATAAGCAATATCTGGTGCATTACTACTCTGTGCTAATAGTAACGCCTGTTGAGTGAGGTTTTGTGCTTCTGACCATTGTCCAGCTTGCTCGTACAAGCTGCCCAAACTTCCCAAAGCATTGGCTTCTGCTCGTTTGTCACCCAAATCACGGGCTTGTTGCACGGCGATAGCGAGAATCTGGGCAGGTGTGAGATTGGGAGAAGAAATTTCTCTATTGCCAATTCCCGATTCCCGATTCCCTAATTTGACGAGACTCTCTACAAAGTTAATCCGCGCATAGATACTAGCACGACTGGGGGGAAGTTGGTCGAGTTGGAATTGAATTTCTGGTAGTAAAGTTTTTGCATCTGCTGATTTTTGTTCCTCAATTAGCAAGCTAAGGAGATTGAGTTGTGCTTGCACTTTCAAAAGCGGTGAGGGAGATGCTTTAACTGTTTGTTGATAAAAATCGATCGCTGGTTGTGTTTCCTGCTGGGCGCGGGCATTGTTACCTAAACTGAAAAGACTTGCAGCAACATTAACAGGCGATCGCAGGCGCTTTGCTACTGCCAAACTTTCTTGGAGAACAGTGTGGGATGCTGGTAAGTTACCCACCAACTGCAAAACATCACCAAGCGATCGCAGCGTAATTGCCTTTTCTGGCGAGTCGGTTTGCGATCGCAATTTCTGGTTGAGCTGCAAAAGTATCGCTTCTGCACGACGGTAAAATCCGCTTGAAATTAGGGCTTGTGCTTGATTGATCTGCGAGCGCACTACGCCGTTTTGGTCACTGGCTTTGGTATAAATATCCATCGCCTGCTGCCAAGCTTGTAATGCTTGTTCTGCTTGTCCTGTTAGCAGTTGCAGACGACCCTGAATATCTAGCGTTTGAGCTAAAATTTGATGATTTTGGATTGTTTTTTCTTGGGAAGTTTGCGGTTTAAATCCTTGTAAACTCAAGCTTTGGTTAATTGCTTCTTGAGCTTGTTTCCATTCACCAAGTTGTTGATAAGCTAGTGAGAGATTACTCAAAGCTACAACTTGTTTGAGTGTATCTCCCTGCTTTTGATACTCTGGCACTGCTTNCTTTAACACCTGCACAGCTTCAGCAAACCGCCCGGCGTTGTATAGCAGTTTTCCTCGTTGTAGGGAAGAGGTGGTGGGGAGATGGGGTGATGAGGAGGTAGAGATCGATGAATGTAAATTGGAAAGATTGTTTTGAGAAAGTTTTGCTAAAGCCGGTGAAATACTAGTGCATAGGAAAGCTGTCACTAGTGCTAGTGCTAAAAAACGATATATCTTCTCTTTTACTTCCATTTGCTTAAAAATTTTTAGAATGGCAAGTTTATGAAGATGACTTTCTCCCCATCACTCCATCATCCTCCTCCCTCAGAAGGGATTGGCAATAATGGAAAAGTACAAACCGTTTTCCTGCCATGAATCTTTATCACCAGAAGAAATTGAAACTAGAGGAATACCCCAGTCAAGGCGAGCAGTGAGACGATCTTCGAGTTGCAAGCGCAATCCTAATCCTACAGATACCAAAGAATTGGTATCTAGTTCTGCTTCCGAACCGGATCTGCCAGAATTGTTCCAACCATTGCCAAAATCTACAAAGGGGGTTATCTGTAGAAGATTGTTGCGTTCTGAAAAACGAACAATGGGAACTCGCACTTCGGCGGAAGCAAAAATGCCATTGTCCGTTAGTAACGCATCTTGACGATAGCCCCGGACGCTGTCGAGACCTCCAAGGCCAATTTGTTCAAAGGGGACGAGTGGTCGGTCTGCCAATTGTACATCACCTCGTAGCAGCAGTAGGGTATCGGGAGCTAATAGGCGCACCCACTGGGCTTGTCCTCTCCACGCCACAAAACGACCATCGGGATAGCTATCGTTGATGGTAGCATTTAAAGCATCAAGTCCAATACTCAACTGAGAACGCAGGGCGAATACTTGTTGGCTGCTGCGAGAGGTCCACTCTTGGAAAAAGCGCACTGGTGTAATCCGCGTTCTTCCTTCCTCATCTGCACCCGATCCTGGAAAAGGAAGTTCTCCATCCAAGAAGGTAGCTTCGCTTTCTCGATGACCTGCTGTTATACCGAAAGCAAATTCCTGGGTCGGTGTTTGGATGATGGGTTGGCGTAGTGTTAGTTCGTAATAATGAGATTTGGACTGAATATCGAGGACATTAAAGGGTCTTTCAATAACTTTGTTGTCAGAAAGACCAAAGCTAAATGCTACAGTGCCATTGCGGGGGTTGACGGGCAGGGTGTATACAAAATCAAAAGTATTGCTACCATCAGTATTTGTGTAGATGGCACTAATGCTGTCGCCCCAGCCCAAAAAATTACCTTCGTTTAGTTGTATTTCCCGACTAAAACTGCCGACGGCAGGCGATCGCCCGTTATCCAATACCAATTGTACGTTCAAAGTATCGGCTTCTGTTATCTGCACTTCGAGCACGCTTTGCCCGGGACGCGCTCCCGCAGACAGTTCTGCTGATAAGTTTTCAATTAAGGGATTCAGCTGTAATAATTGCAAAGCTTCTAGAAGGCGATCGCGATTGAGGGGTTTGTCTGTGGCGATCGCCAAGCGGCTTTGCAGGTAACTGGGGTTGAGTCTCCTGGTACCTGTAATTTTGATCTCTTCCAATCCCCCCTCAACCACTCTAATTTCTACTACACCGTTTTTTAGTTTTTGTGGTGGTATGTAAGCACCAGATGTAATGTATCCTTTATTAACATAAAAATTAGTAATTTCCGAACGTACTTGGAATAGTTCCGCAATTGTAATTGGACGTCCGGTGAAAGGTTTAGTAATTTTAGCAAAATCTTCCGGACTAAAGACGGTGCTGCCTGTAACTTCAAATTTTTTGACGGTGATGGTTTGGGGAATTTCACCGCTTGGGGTTGGTTCTCGAGGGGGGGGTGTTATTGTCGCAGGAGGTTGAAGTAATTCTTCCGGCGGTGGTAAAGGCTTTGGCGGTATAGGTTCTGGTAATGGTTGGATTGAAGGTGGCTTGGTATTCCGAGGAGGTAAATTTTGGACAATTCTGATTGGCTTATGTACAGAGCTAAAGCTTGGAGCTTCAAAAAGAAACTCTGGATGAGCAGGCTGTGTTTGTATAATCTCATCCTTGAAAGAGAGGTCTTTTAATTGAAAAGTTTTGGTTTTTAGAACTGATGGTTGGTTGGATTTTTGCGTTTTTTTAATTACTTCTGCTTTTAATGGTTCAATTGCCGTGGCGCTACTAACAATAATCAAGCTCAACCAATACAAATACTTGTAGATGTTTAATTTGAAAATCAGAAATTTACCCCATATGGTCAGAGTTCGATAACAACCTTGAGTATAGGAAATCAAAGCTTGTTTGCGAATAAATTGAATCTTTTGAATCTCAGTCGTCATCCCACATTCCGTAAAAAGTATAGTTTGATTCTTAATTAATTTTTTCTTCATGCATTCTGAAATATTAAATAAAAAATTATATATGTTTTGATGTATTTTGAAATCCTATTAGATCAAGGATATCTGTTTTTTTATCTTCAAGAAATTTTTTCGGAAGTTAGAGTACTGGAAATTGGGAATTGAAGTACTGATTGTTCCAATCCCTAGCCCTTAGTCCCCAGTCCCTTTTACGAATTTGGAGCTGCGATCGCGCTCGAAGGGCTGCAAGAGCGAAAATTCGTTAACCTAAAATCTTGCACCCTTCTCAAGAAGAGCTCGTTACCAGGTTGAACCTGGTAACAAAAGTAGAAAGTGGTGGGCTGCTGCTGCTGCTGCTTGGAGCTGGTGCGTGCGTAGTGCAAGACTCCCATACATCGGGGCGCACAGCAACCCAACTTTAAAGACAGCTAATCCCGGAACCCATAAACATGGATGAAAACACCTGTTAAGAGTTCCCTATTTTCAAGACGGTCAATCATGAAGTTTGTACGCAACCGAACATGAAAATTCTTACCCCTTCTGTTGTGCCTTCTGCCTGATTTTCAAGCTAGATGTGAATTACAACCAATTTCCTACCAAAATAAAAGGTGCCCAATAATAAGGATGGGAAAAATTCGCATCTTGCAAAAATGCTATTTGGGCTTTTCGCAAAGCTTCCGCTTTACTAGTTCCTGGTTGGCTAAGTTGTTTATAAAACTCTCCCATAAATTTGGCTGTAGATTCGCTTTGACAGCCCACAGGTTCAGCCAATCCCAAGACAGCACGATGATCCCCTTTGGCTGTCTGACAAGCACTGAGAAGCAATAATTCTATGGGGCTAGCTTCATCTTCCTCTCTGGATTTGATTAATTAGCCCAATTCTTTGACGTTAATTTTTTGATCCCAAGTGAGTATAAAAGTATCATCAGACTTGCTGCTAAACTGACCGTGAGTAGCCAAATGCAAAATTGAAAAAGGCTTTGATTGGATAGTTTTTCGTAAGTTAGCGCGAGTAAATTTTTCATTTAAAAGTAGTTGACTTTTAACTCCAATTGTACTGCTGGTAAGGCTTTAAAGCCTGGACGGGCTTCACTCAGTCCTGCTGTAATCACTTTCAAATTATCCTGTTTAAGCGATCGCGCTTGCAACAACTGTATTCCTGGTGAAACAGCGATGCTATATTTCTCTACCAGATATTGTTTACCATCATGTAAAACAGACATGGGCAGATTTCGCAAAGAACCATCGAGCACAAACGCAAGAGTTTTCACGCCGCTGTTGGCTAACTGGGGTTCCGCTGGACGAACGAGCCAGTCATGCAGCTGTTGATACAGCTGCAAACGTTCCTCATTGGAATAAGCGGGATTGAGAGATTGACGCATCTTTTGAATGCTGTTTTCGATCTCAGCTTTGGGTAGAGAAATCTTGTGGCTTGCAAGAGATTTTCCGGGAATAGATACAATTACTTCTAAGCGATCGGGCAAAATAATTGGATAAATCACAGCTGTTGTCTGGGTCGGATCGATTTGCTCAATCAGCTGGGGTTTGGCTTCTAAACAGGCTTCGCGAAAGAAATTATCTAATTCGGCTAATTGCAGGAGTCAATTGTTTCTCGGGCTTGCTTTAAGTTTTCTTGGCTGGGGTTGGATTGTAAAAACAGCTCGATAAACTCCCGAGCAACGGGTTCCACACTTTCTTGTGACGAAGCACTCATGGTTTTGGTCGATTGAATCTAGCTGGATATTACCCACGTAAGTATCGAAACAAGGTTGAACCTTCTGGATGGTATTTACTCACAAATTTGGACAGTTTTTCTGCAGCTATTATAGCTTTTAAATGTCGTAGTGGAATTGAGGCAGTGTTTAAAGACTGTAAAACTGGTGGTTACAATTTGGAATCCACTTCTGCTACTGGTAAACGTTTAATTGCACTTATTTTCTTATTTTCTTAGTAGCGCTCGCCTCCAGTTGTGCAGTCTTCACTGGTCGGACATCACGAAAAATTGGTCTACAAAAATATGTTGGTCGTCTTCAAGAATAAAATCGTTATATACGTTGGCATAGTACATTTTGGATTGGTTTATACAGTTGTTTATGGGTAGGTGCAATGGAATTTTGGTCAGATTTGGCGATCGCTCTTATGCGGCTTAAGTCCAGTAAGCTAACTCATTTTCAGAAAGGACTACGGGCTATGACGCTTATCCAATCAGCATTGTAGCCTCACTGTCACCCCGTCAGACGCCGGATATAGACCCATCTTGGGAGTTAGTGAAATTACCGATAAATTTAACCGACCCTTCTCAGCGAATTGCTACAGGTTGCGCTGTCAGCGGACGGGGTGGTTTACCAGAAAAACCTGATTATACTCTACAGGGCCAGACCCTGTGGGATGATCTGCGGGACTTGTCATACCCACAAAAGGCAGAGCAAAAACCCCAGACGACTGAGGTGCTAGAAGAAAGAATTGTGGAAGCGCAAAGATGGGTTATTGCTCCTGATGGCAGGGTGGAGTTGGTGGCAATGAATGGTACCTAATGCAACTCCAAAATTGCCGATTCCCGTCTGCAGTGGAGTGTACTGAAAACCTTCCCTTTTTTAGAATCAATGTCATGAATTTGAAGGAATTGTAAAGGATGTCCAAAAAAAGCGATCGCCCAATTATGATACTGTTTAAAAAGGTTAGTGGTTGATGATTGTTGCTTGTCAATCAATAGATCTGCAAGAGGATGTTTGAGAAGTATCAAATTTTCTACTCGATTCTCGTTAGCCCAATACAGTTTAATTAAGGTTGTGAGCGAGAATTTCAGTGTGTAGAGACGTGCCATGGCACGTCTAGATTGAATTAGATCGCATCCGTTAATATCTAGCACTACTAGGCAGGAAAAATATATCTATTGTTTCACCTATTCCCAAACCAAATATAGCCAGCAATGTTAATAATAAAAGAGTATCTCGTTTACTAAAACCAGCAAAACGCAACTCTATTTCTGCTAAGATAGTTGTTGCTAATGGTGCGAGAATGAAGGTCAAAAATATAGACCAAGTCGCTATCAAAGCAACCGATGTCATTAAACATAATACGACAATCAATACTTGAGAACCAAATCTTAGTAGACGATCTAACCAGGATAAACTCCGCCAAACGAGAGTTAACACTAAAGCTACTACTAAAATTCCTACAACCCAAATAATATGATGAACAGACAAGTACCACCCCAAAAACGCGTAAGCTAACCAGAGCAAAACTAGAGGTGTCCAAGGAAACTCATTGAAAAATTCGACATTCATAACTTAGTCTTTATCCCTGCTAATCAGGCAGATGATTTCAATTTTATATATACATTTACATTTTTATACATGCATGTTTCATAAGAGAGATATTTTTTTATGTGCGATAATTTAATATTTTTTTAAAATATCACAATATATCTTGCATTACTTGCAACAGCTACCAAGCAGCAGCCCACCACCAGAATTAGGAGCCTCTGGCTCTTCTTGAGGATGGCGCAAGATGTCAGTTTCACAAAAACTAATATCAAAAATAATTTCGCCATCTGTGTGTAAGAATAGATTTTGTGTAAATCTCTACCAAGAGATCCTGCATATCTTGTCCGATCTTCCTAAAAAAGGTATGAAATTTTACTTAAGCCTTCTGCCTTCTGCCTTTCTTCGGTCAAGAATTTTATTAATGAACACAATCAGATTTTGACAAAAAAATCATGAAGGTTAAAGATGTTCAACAAGAGGTTTATGTTCGGCTAGGATAAATTTTTGTTGGCAGTGATAACAAAATGGGTAAAAATTTTTATATGGGCAAGATTAATCCCTTAACAGAAGCGAACAAATATTGAATTAACATTTATTGAATTAACATTAAATTGGCGATCGCTCTCAGAGAAGTTGGTTGAAGTGCTCTTCCTTGTCGCCCGCCGCCATGTAGAATACTCAACTGTCAAGACAGATGTGAGTTACCCTCACAAATTCCTCACATTTGTAGCTTAACTTCAAAGTAGAGCCACTATATCTTGCTGGTGCTAAAACTCTTTTTCTGGCAATACCAGATGGGAGGTTGTATGAACTACCTTGCAAACTTATTCCCAGGAGCACCAAAAACGCCGGAAACGAGTTTACTTCTTCCCCTGCGTAATGTCGTACTCATGCCAGGAATTACTTTACCCGTTGTCGCCGGGCGATCGCGTTCGGTGGCGGTTGTTGAAGCGACAGCACTGACTCCCCGAAAAGAACTGGTAATTGCCGCAGTTAGACCAGAAGCCCTTGCCAAGCTGGACGCCGACGAAAATGCGGAAATTGAAAGCTTGGAGGAAATTTATCCTGTTGGCACTCTCGCAACGATCCAACGCATCATCCGCTTCCCAACGGGAGCAATACAACTGGTTGTACAAGGAAAACAACGAGTCCGGATCGAGCAGATGCAGATTAGCGATCGCATTGTGGAAGTCAAATTTGAACGACTACCTCTACTGACAAAAGAAACTGCTATTGCATCGGGAAGTTCACCAACCACCATCGAAGCATTGACTGGGGTAATTAAATCTCTGTGGCGAGAAATTGCGGCTGTGAATCCCAACCTTCCGGAAGAGGTTCTAGATGTTTTACTGGACAATGACAATCCTGTGGAATTAGCTTACCAAACCAGCATGCTACTTCCACATGATGTCGAAAAACTCCAGTCAATACTAGAACAAGATAGCTTAGAGGCATTATTGCAGCAAGTGGTGGCTTCTTTGAAACAAGAAGTAGAAGTTCAACGCCTGCGGGGCGAAATTTTAGGGGAAACGAAAAAAGAAATTGACCAACAGCAACGAGAATTCTTCCTGCGACAGCAACTTAAGAAAATTCAACAGGAACTAGGAGAAGGTGAATCAGAAACCCAAGAAATCCAAGAATTGCGAGCGCAACTCGAAGCAGCGCAATTACCTGAAACTGCGTACAAGCAAGCCAAACGGGAACTCGCTCGCCTAGAAAGAGTTGGTAGCAGTTCGGCCGAGGGGGGTGTAATCCGCACTTACCTAGACTGGTTGTTAGAAATGCCGTGGAATAAAACCGTACAGGACAACTTAGACTTGCAAAATGCCAGAACCGTACTAGATACTGACCACCACGGTCTTGTCAAAGTAAAAGACCGCATTATTGAGCACTTAGCGACTTTCAAGCTC
>JANZYY010000166.1 GCA_026419705.1 Fischerella sp. | reverse complement strand
CCCCAAATGCCGACTGCAATTCCTCCCCAGGTCATGCAACCGCAACTGCCACTACCATATTACCCGCAACAGCCACCTCCACCACCAGCCAGCCCAAACACTGATGAACGCCTGGCAATGGAACGGCTGAAAATGGAAAATGAAGGACTAAAAAAAGAAAACGAGCAACTTAAAAGTGCATTGCAGCAGCAGCAAGCCCAACTTCAACAGGCTTACAATTATCAGATGCAATTAAATGCCCAACAAAGTCAAAATGCAGCCCAACTACAGCAGCGACAACAACAAGAACAGCAAGAACAAAATCGCTGGTGGTCTTCACCTGTTGTTTGGGCTGTGGGAGGTATGTCTCTTACACTTGGTGGTGGTATTGTAGTGGCTGGAGTATTGGCTTTGTTCTCTCCTAAACAGCGTCCTACCCGGACTGTTCAAGTTATTCACCCCTACAACAGTTCCGTAGCACCTTTAGCCCCTGTACGTCGAACCGAGTTCTTACCACCTCATACAGAAACAAGAAGAGTTGAAGCGCCAGAATACGACGACATATACTGAATTCTTTGTCAAACCAGACTATTTATCTACTCTAAAAATAAGGCAGAAGGCAGCGGGAGCAGAAGGAATAAAGATTTTATCGGTGGTGCTATACTCAGAGTTCATGACTCACTAAATTAAGAAAAAATACTCCCCCATGACAGGCATAGATAAATGAAACAGTCCTGTGTGGGAATGGGGATTTAGTTTGCTGTACACAGATGTGTATACACAGTAGCCTTGGTTATGTGTTACATTCTTTTTTTTAAATCAGTATAAGTAATTTCGCTCAAGTAGATTGTTAATAATTTATTATCAATATTTCGATAATAATATCTTGTGTTGAATTTTTATCTAAAGATAAATACATAAAAAAGCGTGTATCTATTTAGTGGACAGTTTTATAATTGTCTGCGGCAATTAAATTTGTCAAAATCAGTGTTATATTATACATTTTGTAGTTTTTACCACTTTATTGTTTAGATTTTCGGAATTACGAATATTTGTATTTGACCATGCGATATTAGCGGTAAAATCCAGTCATTGCGACACCAATGAATACGTAAAGTTGTAGTAATTTATTTAACTTCTTTTTTTAAATTCAGTGAATGTCTGGTTACGTACAAGTACCTTCTATAAAGATATGAAAAAATACTGAATAAATTTCCATAACCCTGATTGCTTATAGTTGATTTCTGGGTAATATTACTGAAGCGTAATTTCGCTTTTGAAATTACAGATGACTTGGCGCATCGTTTCTTAGATTCTCTATCAGAGACGTATTTACTGAGCGCTAAATGTAGTAGTTATTATGGTGTGGATCCTCAATTAGGTTGATGGTGAAACTTTTCAATCACCTAGTTAGTCATCTTTTAGCTAGTGACTTCGCGGAAGTTCAGTTTTTTAAAGACGAATACAAGACTGTTATGTACTTCATCGTTGGATTATGGGGTGCTATTTCTACATGTGCAACTTTCTTTAGTGGCTTGCATGTAGTCGCTACATCGATATTACTGTGATACCTGCGTTAACTAAACCAAGTAGGTTTATGCAGTGATGTTCATCTCCTAACAACACCAGTTCGCAGACTGTTGTTGTCATGTAATTAAAAATCTGCATTATCTACAGTCACAAAAGCGGGATAATATACCCCCATCACTAAAAAACAATCATCCTGTCAGGAGCGTGAAATTGCCATTGCATCAAGAACAGATAAACAGTCAGTCTATCGTGTTTCATTCCTACTCGAAAGAAATGTTTCGTAAACAAAGTGAAAAGCTTTGCTTTGTCAATAGCAAGCTTCTGTTCCCTAGAAGGTCGATTCAGTATTCAGAAATTGCCTTTATGGACAAGACAAGAAAGAAGGGGGAGACAACAACGACACGGAAGTAATTTCTTTCCGTTGTCTTCCTTGTCATTCTTTTCATTTGAAGATTACTGAATCGGTGTTCTAGGAATATGGGTTTTTAGTTGGCTTTGTGGTTTTCACTGTATTTATCCTGCAGTGCTGTCATACCTGCGTTACCCAACTGGCACATATTTAGATTAATTGAAATCAAATCAAAGCAAAAATGAGGTTTTCGAGTAAAAACCTCTGATTTTGGAAATTTTTTGTTATTAATTCATGCCTTCCAATGATTTTTAAGATTTCATGGCCGAGGCATTTGAGCCTCTTTTGTTCTTTTTACCTTTTAAGTGTTTTTACTTACGGAAACTTACCAGCTTATCCTCAAACTACCGTTATCAATAATACGGCTCGTGGTGGAGCAGACAATCTTCCCAACAGCCCTTCTGGAAGAATTACTACTTCCAATCAAGTGAGTTTGACAGCTGGACAAGCAGAACTAGAAATAATTAAAACAGCAGACAGAGCAGCAGCTGAACCAGGAGATACAGTCATTTATCGTCTTACGATCAGGAATACTGGTAGGGCGCCAACCAATCAGGTAGCGATTACAGACAGACTGCCTTTAGGAGTACGGCTTGTTACTAAGTCTTTGCAAGGTTCCCTGGCAGAAAGGTCTGTTCCTCTGAGTGCAAGCACTAGTTCAAATCGAACGGTAACGATTACTTCGAGCGAGCAATTACAACCCAACCAAGCTTTGACAGTTACCTATGCTGCTGAAGTTACGCCAGATGCGATTAGGGGAGATGGCAGAAACTTAGCACAAGCCAGAGCAGGTAATCTCACAAGCAACCAAGCTAGCTACCTATTGCGAATTCGACCAGGCATTTTGTCTGATTGCGGTACCTTGATTGGGCGAGTGTTTGTCGATAAAAACTTCGACGGCGAACAGCAACCAAACGAACCGGGAGTACCGAATGCAGTGATTTATCTGGATGATGGCAATCGCATTGTCACCGATGCGAATGGGCTATTTTCCTTGGCAAATGTCATTGCGGGTCATCGAACAGCAGCGTTGGATTTGAGTAGCCTACCAGGCTACGCACTGGCCCCAAACAAATACTTTATCGAAGGTAATAGCCAGTCTCGCTTGGTGCGATTAGAACCCAGTGGTATGGCACGGGTAAATTTTGCTGTTACACCTGCTTTTTCAGAGGGTAAGCGATGAAAACAAACAAGTTTTTTGAGATCGGTATTCTGCGCCTGGCCTTAGCGAGTAAGGGTTGCGCTGGAATGTTACCTTTATGTTTGGCGATCGCTTCTCCTTTGTTTTTTGGTGCAGAGACAATTTTCCCAACAGCCGCTTTTGCTAGCGTCGCAGAGGACACGGGGACACAAACACACCCAGACACGGAGAACTTCTCAGAAGCCATATCACCGCCTGTATTTATCTCCCAAACTTCCCCATTTTCAGGCGATCCCAACTCAGTATTGCAACAAGATCCTGCGACTGAATTTCAACAAAACCCAAACTCTCCACTGCAACAACCAACTTCTCCAACAGATGGCGCACCCAAAATTATCCCCCCGACACCTGGACAGCCAAAAGTCAAACTGGAAATTGCACCTGTAGGCGATCCCCGAGTCCAAGCAGATGGACGTTCAACAATTAAACTGCAAGGACAAATTGTTGATGCCAAAGGTGAAGTCATTCGCAAAGATGCGATCGTCACTTTCACTAGTAGCGCTGGTAAATTTGTCGGTACAGACCAAAACAAAGACCAAGGCGGATTTCAGGTACGTGCCATTGATGGTGAATTCACCGCCACTTTGCAATCGGATCTCAAACCCCAACAAGTCCGGATTCGAGCTGCGATAGATAAGGTGCAGAAAACTCCACTCATTACCCCCAGAGAATTGAGCGACCTGAGAAATCCGACATTTCCGCAACAAACAGATAATTCCCTGGAGGAGGAATTTGGAGAAGCACCGATTGAAGCCTATACCCAAGTTGAATTCACTACTTATCTCCGCCCTTCACTAGTAACAGGGGTAATTAATTTGCGGATTGGTCAGGGAGGAACTAATTACTGGGGAAGTTTTGGAGAGTTTCTCAATCCCGACGAGATTGACGAAGGCACAACAGCAGACTTATATGCTGCTGTCTTTGCCACAGGTAAAGTAGGAGATTGGTTATTTACAGGCGCATTCAATAGCGATCGCGCGATCAACCAAGACTGCGAAGGTAGAAATCGCCTGTTTGGTGGTGTTCAGTTCTGCGAACAACCCTATCCTGTCTACGGTGATAGTTCCACCTCTACCGCTACTACTCCCTCTATTGATAGTTTCTATGCTCGCTTAGAGCGTACTCCTTCGATATCGGGAGCAGAACCAGATTACTTCATGTGGGGGGACTACAGCACGAATGAATTTACCAGAACCTCACAACTGTATACCGCGACCTCCCGCCAGTTACACGGCTTCAAGGCGAACTACAACTTTGGCAACCTGCAAATTACAGGGATGTATGCCAATAATATTGAGGGCTTCCAACGAGATACGATCGTTCCCGATGGAACCAGCGGCTACTACTTCCTTTCCAAACGCCTTTTAGTTCCTGGTAGTGAAATCGTCTATATAGAAGCAGAAGAAATCAACCGTCCCGGTACAGTGATTGAGCGCAAACAGATGCTGCGCGGTTCAGATTACGAAATAGATTACGATCGCGGTACACTGCGATTTAACCGTCCGGTTTTTGCCACTGAACTCAACCCCTTTGGTTCAACTTTGGTCAGGCGAGTTGTCGTCACCTACCAAAATGAAGGCGGTGAAGATGCCAATCTTGTTGGTGGACGACTGCAATACAACCTTTCCCACGATCTTGAAAACAAGACCTTCGGCGCCCTCAGTTACTTGCGGGAAGACCAAGGGGACCAAGATTTTGAACTATTCGGCACAGATTTCTTAGTCTCTTTGGGAAATGCAGGTAAGATTGTTGGGGAATTTGCCCACTCCAACAACAACTTACTCACTGGTGATGAGGTGAGTGGCAATGCTTACCGCTTGGAGGCTTTTGGTAACATTACTGAAAATCTGTTCGGTCAAGCCTATTATCGGGCAGTCGAGCCGAATTTCTCCAATAACGCCACCTTTAGCTTTACACCTGGACAAACACGCTACGGGGCATCTTTATTAGCCAGGCTGAGTCAGCTGACCAGCTTGAGAGTCGCCTACGACGTAGAAGAAAACTACGGCACAGCTCCTAGTTCCATCACCAACTTCTTTGACTTATTCGACCCCCAGCCGCAAGCACGGCCGGGTGAAAAAGTCAATAACGAACTGCGAACCTTACGGGCGGGGATTCTGCAAAAGCTGGGTAATGCCGATGCCAGCTGGGAATACGTCAATCGTTCTCGTGATGACCGTATTGGTGATGACTTGGACGGCGATGCCGATCAGCTCGTATCTCGTTTGAAGTTACCACTAGCTGAATCATTGACCTTCCAGGCGCAAAACGAACTGAATTTGGGCGACTCTGACCCCTTGTATCCCAACCGCACTACTTTAGGGTTGGACTGGAAAGCAGCCCCAGGGGTGACATTACGACTGGCACACCAATTTTACGATGACAGCGAATTATTGCCGGGGAACTCCCTTACTACCTTGGATACGATTCTGGATCAAAAATTGTGGGATGATACTACCCTTACAGGTCGTTATTCTGTGCTTTCCGGCTTCAACGGTTTGCAAGGACAGGGCGCTGTTGGTATCGGTCAGGGTTGGAAAGTAGCACCGGGGTTAAAAGTCAACCTGGGTTATCAATACGTATTCAAGAACATCTTTAATGCCACAGCCGCTGGCGATCGCTATCCGCAATACTACGCAGTTGGGCAAACCGCTTCTACTTTGGGATTATTTGCCGGTTCCGTCTACAGTCTCGGACTTGAATACACTGATAATCCCAACTTCAAAGCCAAGGCTCAATTTGAATATCGTGATGGCGACCAAGGCGACAACTTGGTCATATCAGCAGCAGCAGCTGGCAAACTTTCTCCCGCTTTCACAGCACTAGTCCGCTACCAACAAGCTGGCGAAGCAAACGTCTATCTTCCCTCCTCCAGTCTGATTACCGATGGAATCAGATTCCAAGAACTGGGAGACACAGCCAGCCTCAAACTCGGTCTAGCATACCGCGACCCCACCAACGATAAATTCAACGGCTTGCTGAAATACGAGTGGCGGCAAAACTTTGACTCAATTCCAGAAACTCAACTCACAGGTAGTACAGCAACAGGTCATATTTTCTCCGCAGAAGGTATATATGCCCCCAACTGGCGCTGGGAGTTTTATGGCAAATACGCTTTCCGTAACGGCGTCACCTACTATGACGATGACAGATACGACGGAAGCACTAATCTAGCCCAACTGCGGGCAACTTACAAACTCGGTTATCGCACCGATTTAGCCGTCGAGGGAAGGTGGATAGGTCAGAACTCCAACAGCGGTACTGACTACGACGAACTCGGTTTTGCCCTAGAAACTGGCTATTACGTCACTCCCGATTTACGTTTAGGTCTTGGCTACAGCTTCGGTAGCGTCGATGACCGAGACTTTACTGGCTACCGTTCTGAAGGTGGTTTATATGTGAATATCAGCCTGAAACTGAATGAACTTTGGGGCGGCTTTGGTTTGCAGGAACCAGTACCCAAGCAACAACAAGAGTCTGAAATACCGACAGCGCAAAACCAGCCAGCCACCCTTCGGGAATGAAAAATTAAAAATTCAAAATTAAAAATTGAATCCCTTGAGTTTTTAATTGTTCAGGGTGCAAAAGTCAGAAGGATGAAAGTTAAAAGAGTTATGACTTACGCAAAAACTCTCTCAAACTCTTATTCCTACCCTAACAGGAAGCCGAAGAAGGCGCGTCTACGTGTCCTTTGTGGTTCGTTTTTCTTCATCCTTTTCATATGTGGTGTGATAGGAGCGAGTAATGTTCAGGTTGAAAGTTGAAACAAAGAACAAAGAAGGAAGAAGAAAAAAGATAAAAGGCAAGAAGCAGAAGGCAAAACGAATAGTTTCCCTTTTACCCTTTACCTTTTACCTTTTACTTTTATATTCAGATATTGCAGTTGCCCAAACACCCTCCCCCTCTTCTTCATTGCGGGTGGTGGTAAATAGCAATCAAGATGGTAGTCCCACGCCTGACAGCGCCTTGACTTTGCGGGAAGCGATTGAAGTAGTCAATGGTACGCTCAGTGTTGATAAACTTAGTGATGCGGAAAAAACACAGATTACACCAACAACTGATGGTTCTCGCATCGAGTTTAATCTACAAAAGAGTGCAACTACTATCCAGTTACAATCACAACTGCCAGATTTGGCAACTCCCGGATTAGTTATAGATGGCAGCACTCAGCCAGGATACGATCCGAAAAGTTCAGCGACTGCGGAAATAGCGATTCCTGTACCTATGGTAACAATAACCCCCGCACCAGGCAAAGAAGTATTGCGCGGGTTCACTGTTGTTGCTGATGGCGTCACTATTCGTGGTTTGAGCATTTACGGTTTCACGGCTAGTCCCGTCAAACAGATTCTCGGAAATATAGCTTTTGATACTAATCTCAAGCCAGTGACTCTCACTACACCGCCGGGAGATATTGTCATTGCTCATCGTTTTCCACCTCCAGATACCAGCCGCCAGCAACCACCTAACGATGATTTTCCATTCCACGAGTCAGATGTAGCCCCAAAAAATGTTCTGATTGAAAACAACTGGTTGGGATTGACCACCGATGAAAAAATGCCCCAGACAACATCGGCATTCGGGGTTTACGTTTTTAATTCCCAAGGGGCAACAATTCGCCGCAACCGTATTTATTACCATGATGGCAGTGCTATTATTACCTCTGTATATGGTGAAAATACGGTAGTAAAAGAAAACATTATCGTCGGCAATGGGATTGCCGGAATGCCTGATGCTCTGCGCTTTGAAGGTCTGTTAAACCAGTCCCTGGTTGTCGGCAATTTAATTTGCGGTAATGATGGAGCTGGCGTATATTTATTCAAACCACAAGGTAACGTTAAAATTCAAAATAACAAAATTACCCATAATGGCAGGCGTTTGCGACGGTCAGCCGTTTACTTGATGGGTAGCAATCATCGGGTAGTTGATAACGAAATTGACCATCAAACCGGACCTGGAGTGGTAGTATCAGCTTTCTCAAGGAACGATGTCGGTAGGAATACCCCAGCCATACGCAATATCATCCAAAACAATAAATTTGCAGCATTAGAGGGTTTGAGTATTGACCTCAATAGCCAGCAAAATCTGGATGTAAGCGACTTTCAAGTGGGCGACGGACCGAACCCTCAGCGAGATTCTGATAACCGTCGCCTAGAAACGGGGAATGGTGCCATTAATGCACCGGCATTTACCCAAAGAGCGTTTCCGCCTACAGGTAATAATGTTACCTTGCAAGGTAAAGCCGATCGCGGTTCGCAGGTAACAATTTATCGCTTGGGCGACTATCAAACAGGCAAACAAGCACTTTATCAACCAGGTTACGGAGCTTTGAGCGAACCCTTGACAACCGTATCCGTGGATGAGGGAGGTAACTTTAGCGCCACAGTGGAGAATTTGCAAATAGGGGATGCAGTAAGTGCGATCGCCACCGATCCACAATACGGTACATCTGAACCCGCCGTGGCGGCAATCATTGGTCCTGCTGGCACATTACCCAATCTCACTCCCAACAGTCAACCAACTCCTACTCTACCTTTTCAGTGTACTTCGCGACCCGTACCGCCACCACCGCCGCCACCTCCAGCACCACCGCCACCACCACCGCCAATTCGGATACAAGCACCAAACAATGTACACTTTGCACTTGACAAATCTTTCATCAGTAAAGAGAGTGCTGCTGTTTTAGATCGAGTAGCAGAAGTGTTGCAGCAATATCCGTTTATCGTCATTGAATTAGAAGGTCACACCGATCCCCGCGCCAGCAATGAATACAACTTTGCACTGGGGAAACGCCGGGCGTTGTCTGTGAGAAATTACTTATTGCGTAAGGGCGTCGCCCCAGAAAGAATGACTTTTCGTTCTTTTGGCGAAACCCAGCGTGCTACTGAAGGTAGAACTCGCCTAGATTATGCACGCGATCGCCGTGTAGAAATCATCTACAAAGACATCAGAGGAATCGACCTGATCGTTGAACCACAAGAACAAGACCTGCAAATAGAACCTGCTAGGAAATTATGAATGATGAATGATGAATTATGAAATATTTGTCTGTTCATCATTCATCATTCTTTTGCCTTTACACACGCTTCAAACAGCCCGTCTCTACATATTTATTTGGTGATGTTTAGGAACCAACAATGAAAGCTTTATTTAAGCACTTAAATTTTCATATCTTCCAGAATACACTGCTGACTGTGCTGTTTGCCATTCCCCAAGTCCCCTTATGGGGGAGCGTTTCCAATCAAAAAGTTTTAGCACAAACACAAACAAGCTGTCCGGCTGGTTCAAGACCAGCCACTCTCAACTGGGGCGAGAGCAATTTTCAAAAAGCAAATTTCAATCAAACTTTCAACATCGGCGGCGTCAACACCAGATTTCAAATGACGGAAAATCCAGCTGGAATTATCCGTGATGAATCGCCAGAAAGGTCTCCGGGAAATCTGGGCGCTGTTCCCTATGGAGTTGCTCCTGGTCCCTACGGCGGTATTAACAGACCATATCTGCGCTGGGGAATAGATGCTCGTGGTCCTAGTCGGGGAGGTAATGCTACGCTTACTATTACCTTTGACCGACCAGTGACTTTAGCCTGTCTCTTATACACATCT
>JANZYY010000165.1 GCA_026419705.1 Fischerella sp. | reverse complement strand
TTGTAGTTGGCGCTTTCGCGCTGAAGCGCTGACTACAAACAATACTTACCCAGCAATTTTGGTTTGGTGGAGTACTACTATGGCATGTCTGTAGAGTAATTGTCATGGGCGCAAGGTCTTGCGCCTGTAGAGTCAGTAGCTCGTGATTACCAACCAACAACTAAACAATCAACAAACAACAAACAACCAATTACTAACTCTTAATTTTGGCAAATAAAGATTCATACTGAGAAGCAACTGCTGGTGGGAGGGGAAGCAAAAATTCACCTTTAGCAATAATCTCATTCTGATTTAATAACAAATGGCGTAATGGTCGTTGAATATCATCAGCTTTTATTTTGGTGGGAATTGGTGAATTTGTTTTGGTAAGCACACAAATTAGCTCAGCAACGTTTGGTTGCCAACAAAAATCAATCCATTTATAAGCTAAATCTCCTTTGTTAATAGCTGCAGGTTTTACCCATACGTCTGACCACAGTGCTGTTCCTGATTGAGGAATAATTGCCCTAAGTTGCGGATAACGTCCGATAGTTGGAAATACATCATTAGACCAACCTATTCCTAGCCAAGTATCTCCAATAATCAGCGGTTCTAAATATTTGGTAGAATCATAAAACTTGACTTGCTGATTTAAAGCACGTAATTCCCCTTCTAAGTTTGCTATTTCGTTCAAATTCTCGGTATTATAGGATTTTCCCAGTTTCTTTAAAACTAAACCAATCACTTCTCGTGGTTGGTCGAGCAGAGAAATGCGATCGCGCAGTTCACTTCGCCATAAATCGCCCCAGTCTGTTGGTGTCCATCCCAATTCCCGAAACTTGTCCCGACGATAAACAATTACCGTACAGCCCCAACGGTAAGGAGCTGCCCAAATTTTTCCCTTCGCGTCCAGATAACCTTGTTCGTTGCGCCTCATTAATTCTTGCCAGCGTTGCGGTAATGCAGACCACTGTTTTAACTGTCCTACTTCTAGTGGTTGAATCAATTTCTGCTCAATTGCTGTTTTCAGCCAGTAATCCCCTAATGTCACCAAATCAGCGACAGCAGCTTTTTCTGATGACCCAAAGGGCATAGGTACGCTCCATCCCTTCCCGCCATCGCTGGTTTGAGATTGATTGTGCCAAGTTTTTAATTCTTCAAATAAATCTTGTAATTGCTCTACAGGGGCGAATTTTAACCTTACCTCCTGCTGCAAATATTGACGAAATTTATCAACTATCTGAGCGGGGATAGAACCTTTCAGCAACTGAACACTTAATGTTGCCCCTTTGTTGTCATTACATCCAACTAGCATCTGCGCTAGTGCCAGTGCTACCGCTCCTTGCAAAAAAGACCGTCTATGCATTGATTTTAAGTTTTGGAATGAGATTATGGTTCATAACATAGAACATAAACCAGTGGTTCGTGTCATTAGTTCGTCAGATCCCCCAGTTCTTCAAGAAGTTAGGGATCTCGCAACCCATCAAAATTCATGACATGGACCACTAGTGATTCATGTTATTTGTTTTGATGAGTTGTGAAAGCGCAGTCAGGGCTTTAGCCCTGAAATTGAGATTGAGCGATAAATCGCTCACTACAAACCTCTCAGTCCTATTAATTTTGCAAGGTCAACCAATGCTCGGCTTGTGTTCTAGTCTTGCTTTAGTAATAATTTCGATAATATTTTGGCTCGCTTGTTTCTTTTCAACATAATTTATCAGTTTTCAGCCACTGTTAGCCACGCTGGAAGTCAGTCAAATTTTCATCACGCATCTATAAAAAGTTCTATAGCAAGCTCAAGCATATAAAGCTATTATATGCTTCTTTTTGACATTGTTGATTTGATCTACGATTCAGAATTTTGCATTTTGCCAAAATCCTTCAGATGCCAACGCCTGCAGCTTCAGCGTCTCTACTTTCATTTAGGTGCAGCCAAAAGCCTTTTTGAAAAAATCCCAAAAATTTATCTTTCTCAATACTTGTGTTTAGTTAGACTTTCTGAAAGTATTTAGAATTATTAACAATTGATGAATTTAAATATTTACTTTTGAGAAATGATATTAAAACTTAAAAAAATCATAAGTATGTTTAACGTTGCCATTAAATTGAATAACATAGAAAAAAATAAGCGGATGAGGGTATTAAATGGAGCCATTACATAAGCAGGTGCTAACTCTGAGTTATAAATTGGATGCCCTCTACCAAGTGATTGAGCAGCTAGATAATAAAGTATCTCAAGCTTTATCAATGTGCTGCTTGGAAACAACACACGAGGATAGAGATAATATTCTAGAAAATAGCGAAACTAGCCGCTTACAGATAAAGGGACATATCAGTTTTAACCCAGAGATGGAGCACAAGGATGTAATAGCAGACGGTGTTTATCCAGACTCGAATCTTCAGGGGGGAGAGAGGGAAATTGCACCAGAAATTCAAATTCAACGACTAACAGCACAATTAACAGCAGCATACAATCGGATTGCTGCCTTAGAAGAACAATTACTGCTTAAGAGAATTCACTGACAGGTCAATCATCAATAGTCAATAGTCCACAGCCAATATTCTGTTGACTCTGGACTAATGACTATTGCTTGAAAGAAAGCAAGCATTCAATTTGAGCTTCAACTGCTTGCAAAAGCTGAGGTTGCTGCCAATCTTGGTACAAATGAGCAGCAATACTAGCACCTCCAGCCCCCATACCTTCTTTAACAAAGCCCTGCTCATAAGCTTGGAGTTGGGGATAACGAGAATCAGCAAAACTTAACTGAGTTGCTAACAAAGGCACAGGAATACCACCCAGGTTTATGCACCTTTTACCCACGAGTTGAGCTAATTCAACAGTTCTACCTGTGGGATCTTCTGCTACCCAGCGAGTAGTACCAACTACCACTTCTTCCGGTTGCCAAGAGAGAGCATAAACTGCAGCGATCGCGTTTATCAGTGCATATACTGCCAGCATTTGTGTTCCACCAGCAAGCAAAACACCACAACTGCGACTGAGTGCGATCGCCATTCCCGCTACACTTACCTGCATGGGATCGCCCACAGCTGCTACGAGTTCCAGGGGATCAACCAAGAGTGGGGGATTGGGAATTGGGGATTGGGAATTGGTTTTTTTACCCTTGCCCGAAGCCCCAAGCCCATTGCCCATTGCCCCTTGCCTCATCTTCTCCAACCCCGCCTGCACCAATGCCCATTTTTGCTCGTGGTTGCAAACCGGGTGGCTGCTGTTGACCTTGCCAACTGCGTTAATACCTAGACCAGTTAGTATAGCCAAAGCCGTTGTTGTTCCACCAACAACACATTCACCCAATATCACATAGCCTTGTTGAATATTGGCAGCCAACCGTTCACCCCAAAGTAGTCCTTGTTCTAACAAGTGCTGTACTGTTGCCAGTTCCAAAGCATGGCCATGACTTAGACACCTAGCAGGTGTGCCACCCAAATCAATCATTGGTATAGGAGAAAGTTGAGCTAGCCCAGCGTTAAATAAATAAATTGGAATATTCAAGGCTTCAACCACAGCCCGAGAAATCAACACAGGGGAAGCACCAGCAGCAAGAGGCGGTAGGGGATGTTTGGGTTTTCGTCCTGTACCGTAGTAGAGAAATTCAGCATCAGCAATTGCTGTGTATTTGCGATCCTCGGGTGTAAGACCAGCCGCGGAAATTCCGGGAATTAAACCAGTTTCAGTAAAACCCAATACACATGCAAATACGGGTGAACGACCGCGATAGCGAGCAGTCCATTCCTTACCCTGTTCGATTTGGGTATAAATGCGAATCATAAGCTAGTTGGTAGTAGCTAGTAGTTAGTAGTTAGTAGGAATTTCAACTAACCACTAACTACTAACCACTAACCATTATTCATAATCCATCAAGACTTGTACCCAGCGCGGGGGGCGGGGAATAGGATTGCCTAGACGATCCAACAACAGCCACGCTGCTAGGTGGACAACGAACAAGTAGAGAAAATTGTTGAACACAATTAAAGCGATCGCTCCCAAATTAATTAAAGATGCACTGGGAGATGCCAAAATTCCCAGCTTCAGAAATATCCATTCTATAATCTCCGTAACCTGGTTAATCACATAAACCCAGAAATCTTCCCCTGACAACAAAGATAACAACCACAACCGAAAAAACACCCCCACAGTACCCAACACTGCACCCAAGCTAATCGAAATAACCCAGGGAACCCGGCGATGCCAAGCTGCTCCCAAGAGTACTCCCATAAAAGCAAAAGGCATGACAAACAACAAACTACGAACTGGCCCCATCAGCACCGATAACAATAATCCAGAAGTGACAGCTGCCATCCATGCTGCTCGTTTACCCCAGCGTAGGTAAACCAGAGCAATAGGTACTGGGAAAAATATCCGCAACAATGGCCCCAAAGGAAAGTAAAAATTGATAAACCAAATTAAGCTGGCAGTACTGGCTAAAAACGCCGTTTCCATCATCCTCAAAGGTGCATCCAGCTTTAATTGAGGTCGCTTTAATAAATTATTTTGTTTATCTATATGTTCTTCTGGCTCATCTGGCAGGGAATCTAAAATGCTCATATTACCAATTAATCGTCATCAACTGCGTATACTATTACGCATGAAAAAGGGAATAGGGAATAACAGAATTGAAGAGCTAGGAAGAAATTAATTAAATTTTTCCGGTGCTTGTATAAAACTACCCTACTAGTGGTTTGCCAAAGCAACTTTGCGGGGTTTGTAATTGGCGCTTTCGCGCTGAAGTGCTAACTACAAACAATACTTACCCAGCAATTTTGGTTTGGTGGAGTACTATGATTGGGGGGTGTGGCAAGGAAAATCGCCTTTCCATAATCGACTGTTGACTTTTGACCCTACCCTGGCTGCGCTCAAGAGCATGCTTTTTACTTGTTTGTGCCTTCTTTACACAATCGTTCTTTCTAAGGCTGACAAATCCGGAATACAAATCACTTCTTGATCCCGTTTGATCAACCCTTTCTTTTCTAACCTCGTCAATACTCGTGTCACAGTTTCCCGTGCTAGTCCACTTAGACTACTCAACTCTCGATGGGGCAAATTGGGAATTTCGATCCCTGTTTGTCCTTTTTTTCCTTGTCCTTCTGCCAAAAACAATAAAGTATCAGCCACTCGTGATTGACTGTCAGATTCCCGCAACCGCAGTCGCCGATTTACTTGTCGCAAGCGTCGCGCCATCAATTGTGCCAATCTTACTCCCGCCATTGGTTCTGACTGAAGTAATTTGACAAAATCCTGGGATGGCATACTGCCAATCACAGTCGTAGTTAAAGTAATCACATCTGTAGAGCGAGGCACTTCATCGAGTGCTGCCATCTCGCCAAATAATTCTCCCTTACCGAGAATATTGAGTGTTACCTCTTTCCCTTCTAGATTGTAAGTACGAATTTTTACCCATCCCTCCATGATGAAATAAACTGAACCTCCCCAGTCATTTTCCAGCAGGATCACTTGATTGGCTGGGTGAGTACGAGTCACAAGATGGGTTAGGGCTGCTTCTATAACAGTTTCAGGCAACCCTTGAAAAAAGGGAGCCGAGAAAATCCAGGGATTGGCGGGTGTTTGCACACTATATCGGTCTTCCATTACGACATCTTAATCGATAAATGCTGCAATTTACATAACAAACAAAAACGCCACTTCGAGCTTCAGCTTTCAAAGCACCGGCCCTTTGCAAGATCAAACTAATATGCTACACAATCCAGTGGCAAGAGGTTTTGTTCTCAACTATCTTTACCTATAAGTCAAAGCTAGGTAAAAGTTTTGCATAAAGATGCAGTTTTTAGCCTACAGAATTTTGATTTTGGGCCTACTGCAACGATAGTTATTTAGATAGTATAGGCAAACTATATCAATGATACTCAAGTTTATTAATTTTTGCTAATTACAACATTGCACAACTTCGCAACTAAATGAAATTTCGAAAAATTCTGCACCACTGGTTTGCTTACGCTACTACAGGCGTGAGTTTAAATAAGCCACTATTTTACGCAAAGCCTTACTAAGTTATGATTATTGGTTGTTTCCAGTCAAAACTGAAGTTACAGACTTGAACAGTTCGTTGTAAAATATCTTCTTTTAGAAAATTACAGAATTATTTTTTGATAACTAATCTTTATCTATTACAACTCGGTGCGATCGCGAAGCGGCTCGGGCGCCCGATTAACTTGGTGAATCCCTCCAAGCTTTGCTTAAAGAAACCGAGTTGTCATCCAATCCTACCATCGCTCACCAGCTGGTGGACGCTCACCTGATGCATAACATAATGGCAGTAGTTATTTAGTAATTGGCACACCACCAGACGTACAGTTCTAGTTGATGAAGGTAAACCAACGTGACTTCCCGCACAACTGAAATTCAAACACTGATTGCAGAGATTGACAGTTTACTCACTAACAAACGCCTCTCTCGATTTCTTTCTAGTGAGAGAGAACAGCCACGAAAGGTTTTAGAAAGAATTCGTAACTTTCTAGAGGCACAAATAAGTAGCACAGAAAACCCGCAACAGCTACAATCGCAGCCATCATCTTTGTTATCGAGGTTCACAGATCGAAATAATTCCTATTTATTAGAGGAAAATCAAGCCGAATCAGGACAAGGTAGCATAAACCAAT
The DNA here is from genome assembly GCA_026419705.1 of Fischerella sp. GTDB lineage: Bacteria > Cyanobacteriota > Cyanobacteriia > Cyanobacteriales > Nostocaceae > PCC9605. Next base: position 3,126 of record JANZYY010000165.1, on the reverse strand, counting down.
CTGATACGCTGGCACTATCGGTATTACTGGCTCCACTCCAAGCAGAATTGCGAACTTTGTTGGAAGAACGAGCAAATCTTGTACAGGAAATCAGAGAACTTGAGCAAAGGCGACTGCAAAATTACTCCTTAGCACAGCAGTTAGCAAATCAGGAAAAAATTATCGCAGATTTTTTACAGGTGTTAACAAATCGGCTACATGGCAATTTTCAGTTTCAGACACCGGAAACATTGCCCAATTCACAGCAGCAGTTACTTACACTTGGTAGTGGTAGTTCTCCCATAATACATAACAAGGGCAATCCAGAAACTACTTCTGTTTCACCTTTGTTAGAATCGCAGCAACAACTGGAACGGCTAGCAAGCCTTGCAAGCGAGTTGGATCGACGTTTACTAGCGCTCGATGGAACCGTGAATGTAGTGTTTGAAGCACTACAGCGCAATATTCATACATATCATGAGTCTTTATCCCAAGCCCTAGCAAGAATGTATAGCAAGAGCTTGCAAGGGGAACAGTTATTAACGAACTTGATCGATAACGTACAGCTACAAATTGCTTCCCAAGAACCATTTACCATTGACATTCAAAAGGAAGCACTTCCCCTTGAGCAAAAAACTTTACAATCAGACAACACCAAAAATCAGTTAACAGATGAATTATTAAAATCTACACCAGTTGATGTATCAGATTCAGTTAACAACAATCCTCAAGAAACTGATACTCAACTCGGCGAAGATACTTCCACAACACCTGATATGGAAGCAGTACTTTTGCAAGCCAATCAAGATACACAAAGCTCTGCACACGCAGCTATTGATAGAACTACCGAACAATTACACCAAAATAGTTCTGTATCTATTCGTGATGAAGTAGATCAACTTTACGCTAGTTTATTTGGAATTGACAATTTAATTACCGCTAACTCTGAACCTACTCCCCCAGAAGAAAATACTCAACTTCCAGATGTCAGAGATGAACTGTCTGTAGATGCTCAAACCACAACAAATCAAGAACAACAATCGGATTTTGTTCTTCAAGAAATTGATTTTGAAATTCCAGATGTCATAGATGAACTATCTGTAGATGCTGCTTCCTCATACGAGTTGAATAACACCCAGATTACGCCTGTACCCTCAACAAACGAAGTGCAAACCACTGATTCTAGTGTCAATATAGGCGACCCCTGGTTTGATGAACCAGACGCTGGTCTTTTAGAAGTGGGTAGCTCTAACCCAGAGAATAAACAAACTGCATCTCGATCTGTCAGAGAGCAATTATTAGAGTTATGGAATAAGATCGCATTTGTAGAAAATACAGAGTCTCTTAGTGTTGAAGAACCACCTACTGCTGATAGGATCGCAGTTTTGACTGACTTGTCAATAGATGCTAGCACTAACGAGCAGTTATCGGAATTAACATTCGCGGAAAACTCAGCAAGCACGACACCAGACCAATCTGACACAGAAGCAGCCGCAATCAATAATCAGAATTTGAATGAGTCTTCAGAGCAATTTATTCCGGCTTCGTCACAGGAAAATTTACTCATACCAGCAGAAAATCAGAATTTAGCTGTACCCGAGATTTCTTTGGATGAAGAACTGTTACAGCAATTGGAACAGGATTTAGCTTGCTTTGATGAGCAGATTTATTCTCATTACCAATCTGCTACTGATTTGGAACAACCAGAAGCATTTGAAAATAAGCCCCCTACCAATTCATTTCACTCAGAATTAGCTGAAACCGAAAAAAAAAAGGAAGCAACAACAGACTCTTACGAAGTTCCGATCGCTTCTGATGCTAGTGTTGTAATTGATACCAAAATAGGACATCAGATTCGAGACTCGGTTTGGTATCTTGGTATTGATTTGGGCACAACAGGAATTTCTGCTACACTATTGAATCGTTCCACAGCACAGGTATTTCCTCTCTACTGGTCAGCAGAAAATCAACCACAAGCAAATTCTAAAACGCAAACGTTTCGTTTACCAGCAGAGGTTTATTTACCACCAGCTGTTGTTCAGCAATCGGAAACAGAAACAACGCAAGCACACGAACAAGCTACTAATACCCCAAATATTTTCTCCGCCCAGTTAAAGCCTTATCTACAAATTGCCCTTCCTTATAAAAATGAACAGCAAAAATGGGAACCCGTATTGCAACTCAATGAAGTGGCTACCGTTCCTTTGGTTTGGGTTGTGCGATCGCTCTCGAAATTGCTTCTAACGTTAAAGTCAGATCGCAGTAGCACGACCCTGGGTTTAACTGCGGCGGCGGTTGATTTAGATCAACAAAGCTTTCACAGCGCCATCAATAATTTAGCTGGGGTAATTTGTACCTGTCCTTCTAACTGGTCGGAACAGTATCGTTTCAATATCCGAGAAGCTTTGCTAGTGAGCAAAATCATCCAGCATCCCCAACAAGTATTTTTTGTTGAGGAAGCGATCGCCAGTTTGCTGAGCGAACTCGATGGTGCTAACGGCGAAATTATCCAATTTGGCAGTAGCCAAGCTCAGCGTCCTGCGAAAACTAGCGATCATCCGCTTGTTGGTAGCACCCTTGTAATTAATATTGGCGCAGCAGCAACAGAAATGGCACTGGTCGATTTGCCAGAAAACTTAGAAGATTTAACTCACAGCGATTTCATGCTGCATAGTTTTGCTTATGCTGGCAAAGGAATAGAACAAGACATTATTTGCCAGCTGCTATTGCCAACAAAATGGCGACAACCACACAACTCCACCCAGGAAAATAGTAACAACGACAATCCCCAACAATGGCAACCAACTATTCCAGGTATTGAACGGATGAGCTTTTCTAGTTTAGGATTAGAAAATTTCACCCTACCTCGGCCAGGAGAACCAGATACCAGCGATCGCATTTGCTTGCAGCAGCGCCTAGAAAGTTCTTTTCTCGGCAAAGCAATTTTAAATGCAGCAGTAGCCCTGAAGTTGATCTTGCAACACCAAGAATCTTTTACACTGGAATTGGCAGATCAGCGCTGGATCTTGAAGCGGCGAGATTTAGAAAGTCAGGTGTTTGTGCCATTTGTGCGCCGCCTCAACCGCGAACTCAACAAGTTGTTGGTTGCCAAAGGCATACCCACAGAACTGTCTCTTATACACATCT
>JANZYY010000164.1 GCA_026419705.1 Fischerella sp. | reverse complement strand
GACCAGATGAAAGCGCGACGCGCCCAAGCGAAGGGCTTGGTGAGAATGTGCCAGATACCACCAACAATACAGATTTAGCCAACCCAGATGTGACCGCCGATGATGTCTTCCATGTTGTCTACACCGACGATCCAGCCCTCACCACCGAAGGGAGATTTAAGTAGATAGCCAAAAATGACGGCTGGGTTTAATGTTGGGTTAGTAATGACACGAACATCACCACCACCAGGTGCCCAGGTGTCATAGACTCCACCGAAGAACATTGCCTTCAGCACCAACAAAAAGGCACCAATTCCCAATATAATCAGGTGGAAGCCGATGATGTTGGTCATCTTATTTTTGTCTCTCCAGTCGTAGCCAAAGAAGGAAGAGTAATCTTCTAAGACTTCTGGACCACGAATGGCGTGATAAATTCCACCAAAACCTAGGACAGCAGATGAGATGAGGTGCAGTACACCAATCACGAAGTAGGGATAGGTGTCTACAATTTCACCACCAGGTCCAACTCCCCATCCCAGAGTTGCCAAGTGGGGTAGCAGGATAAAGCCTTGTTCGTACAACGGCTTTTCGGGAACAAAGTGAGCGACCTCGAACAAGGTCATCGCTCCAGCCCAGAAGACAATCAGGCCAGCATGGGCTACGTGCGCGCCTAGCAATTTACCAGAGAGGTTGATGAGACGGGCGTTACCAGCCCACCAGGCAAACCCGGTGGAATCTTGGTCGCGTCCTGCTCCCATTAAGCCAGGTCTAGAGAGCGTTACCACGAGGCAATACCTCCTCAGGGAATACAAATTTCTCGTGCGGCTGATCTTGAGGAGCCATCCAAGCCCGGATACCCTCATTCAGCAAAATGTTTTTGGTATAGAAAGTTTCAAACTCTGGGTCTTCGGCGGCTCTTAATTCTTGAGAGACGAAATCGTAAGCCCGCAGGTTGAGCGCTAAACCGACAATGCCAATGGCACTCATCCACAAACCGGTGACTGGCACGAACAACATGAAGAAGTGCAGCCAGCGCTTGTTGGAGAAAGCAATACCGAAAATCTGCGACCAGAAACGGTTTGCTGTCACCATTGAGTAGGTTTCTTCGGCTTGGGTGGGATTGAAGGCCCGGAAGGTGTTTGCCGCTTCGCCGTCTTCAAACAGGGTGTTTTCGACTGTGGCTCCGTGAATTGCACACAACAGCGCTCCACCCAATACTCCTGCCACTCCCATCATGTGGAAGGGGTTGAGTGTCCAGTTGTGGAACCCTTGCAAGAACAGCAAGAAACGGAAGATGGCCGCGACGCCGAAGCTGGGTGCAAAGAACCAGCTTGACTGTCCCAACGGGTACATCAGGAATACACTCACGAACACCGCAATCGGCGCAGAAAAGGCGATGGCGTTGTAAGGACGAACTCCTACCAACCGCGCGATTTCAAATTGCCGCAGCATGAAGCCGATTAAACCGAAGGCTCCGTGCAAAGCGATAAATGTCCACAATCCACCCAATTGACACCAACGTGTGAAGTCTCCTTGTGCTTCTGGACCCCACAACAGCAACAGTGAGTGTCCCATTGCGTCCGCTGGCGTTGATACCGCTACTGTCAAGAAGTTACACCCTTCCAGGTACGACGACGCTAACCCGTGAGTGTACCAGCTGGTCACGAACGTTGTCCCTGTCAGCCATCCCCCTAGTGCCAAGTATGCACACGGAAATAGCAGTAACCCTGACCAGCCTACGAATACGAAGCGATCGCGCTTCAACCAGTCGTCGAGAACGTCAAACCACCCTCTACTACTAGGGGTGCGTCCTAGTGCGATGGTCATTGGACTAGAATCCTCTTTTTACTAAAATTGCAACGTTTTGAGGAATTAACGTTTTTTGACACTCTCAAATGCTTTGATGCATTTGATTTGATGAGAAACTACCGCTGGTTTAGTCGGTTTTTCTCAGGGTTGTGCCCTATCCTCGATCGCTAGCTGGAAATTCAGCTAGTGATTCCTTAATGCTTCTTAACTTATCACATTAGTCCTGCTTTGTGCTTGATTTACATACGTAAATCTAGTTTTGAGCATGGACCTATTAAATATGATCAATATCAGAAATTTTACAATCTGACACAACTTCTCTCAGAAATCTTAAAACAAACTTGCACTAAATGCACGTCCAGTGGCAGACTTTTAGAGGGAATTTATCAAACACCAAGGTAGTTCCATGACGACATCAACAACCATTAACAAAGGCGATCGCGTCTTACATCAAAAGGTTCTCGGTTCGCGTCGGTTGAGTAACTACTGGTGGGCAAGTATCATAACTTTGGGAGCAACAGGTTTTTTGTTGGCTGCAATCTCCAGTTACCTTAAAGTTAATTTACTCATAGTTACCGACCCAACTCAACTAATATTCATCCCCCAAGGATTGGTAATGGGTTTGTACGGTATTGCGGGTTTGCTTTTAGCCCTTTACCTGTGGTTGGTGATTTTACTCGACGTCGGTGGCGGATATAACGAGTTCGATCGGGAAACTGGCAAAGTCAAAATCTTTCGTTGGGGTTTTCCTGGCAAGAACCGTCGTATTGAAATTGACTGCAATACTCAAGACGTACAAGCTGTACGAGTACAGATCAAAGAAGGCCTGAATCCCAGCCGCGCTTTGTACTTGCGTGTGAAAGGGCGCCGAGACATTCCCTTGACAAGGGTGGGTCAACCGATGTCCTTAAAAGACTTAGAAACACAAGGAGCTGAATTAGCTAGATTTTTAGGAGTACCTTTAGAGGGTTTGTAAGTAATGGTGGGGGATATGCATTATCAGCCTTTGCGAAATCCCCAACATCTTCAAGAAGTCCGGGAGTTGGGAGACCAGATAGTTGAATATCCAGACAGTCAATCACGCAAGCTAATCGCTAGTCTTTAGCATTTAGGAGTACAAGTAAAAGAAATCACAAAATCAAACAATTAGCAATTGCCAGTTTACATGTACCGCGTATACCCAAATCGGAAGTTAAGATACTCTGGTTGAGTCCATAACTGACAGTACTGACAATGCGGTTAAGAATTTCTAAATGTTTATTTGTTTTTTTGATCGTCGGTGTTTTGACGGTAAGTGGATGTACGTCACAGGGAGTAGTTTCTAATTCTTCCTCTTTGACTTCCACAGCTACCGAAGCAAGCACTAAGACAACCGCACAAACAACAGAAACAACCACAGAGACGACTTCTGTACCTGAAGCTACAAATGAGGCTATTCCTGGAATGAAAGATTTACCAAGACTCGAAGGCAAAGCTACTGTGGTGATGACAGTTAAAGGCTCACCAATCACCATCGAAGTAGATGGCACTAATGCCCCGATCACCGCTGGCAACTTTGTAGATTTAGTGCAACGCGGTGTATACGATGGGTCAGCTTTTCATCGAGTAGTACGTCAACCCCAACCATTTGTAGTCCAAGGCGGCGATCCTAAAAGTAAAGATCCTAAAACTCCCCCACAACTTTTAGGAACAGGTGGTTTTATCGATCCAAAAACAGGTAACGAGCGCTACGTACCCTTAGAAATTAAGCCCCAGGGAGCGGACACGCCGATTTACAGCAAAACATTTGAGATGGCTCGTGTAACTCAGCCACCTGTATTGCAGCATAAGCTGGGTGCAGTGGCGATGGCGCGATCGCAAATGCCTGACTCTGCTTCCTCACAGTTTTACTTTGCCTTAGCAGACTTAGGTTTTCTGGATGGTAACTATGCCGTCTTTGGCTATGTCAAAGAAGGTATGGATGTAGTTAACAAGATTCAACAAGGCGATCGCATTGATTCCGCGAAAGTCACCCAAGGTGCGGAAAACCTGAAAAATGGTGGAAAATAGGGAATAGTTAGTGGATAGTGGTTAGTGGATAGTGGTACAAAACCAACTACTAACTACTAACTACTAACTACTAACAAACAACAATGATTGAAAATTGGTAGACGTCGTTGTTACTGGTATTGGTCTTGTTTCTGCCTTAGGCAAAAACTTAGTAGATAGCTGGCAAAAATTGCTAGCAGGGAAATCTGGAATTCAAATCCATCAACCATTTCCAGAACTTGAACCACGTCCTTTGGGGTTAATCAGCAAGCAGCCAGCACAGTTGAGAACACTTACTCAATTGCTGGTTGCTTCTACTTTACAAGACGCCGGATTAATTCCTCCTTTGCAAGACTGCGGTGTTGTGATTGGTTCTAGTCGCAGTCATCAAGCGGTCTGGGAGGAGATGGCAAGGCAGATGTATGAGGGCAAAGGAGTAGGCGAAGATAAAAAAGTATCTTCTCCCCCCATCATCTCAACCCCATGGTCAGCCCCCCAGAGGGCGTCTACACCCCATCACCCCATCTCCTCTTGGCTAGATACCCTACCCCACATGAATGCGATCGCAGCGGCGCGACAAATTGGCGCGACTGGGATAGTTTTAGCGCCAATGGCAGCCTGTGCTACTGGCATTTGGGCGATCGCCCAAGCAGCATTGTCGATCCAATCTGGGCAATGTCAACGAGTCCTGACAGGTGCTGTGGAAGCAGCAATTACACCCTTGACTGTGACTGGTTTTCAGCAGATGGGTGCTTTGGCAAAAACTGGGGCATATCCTTTTGATTTGCATCGCGAAGGTTTGGTTTTGGGAGAAGGGGGAGCTTTATTTGTTCTGGAATCGGCGGAATTGGCGAGACAGCGTCAGGCCAAGGTGTATGCCAAGATACTCGGCTTTGGGTTAACAGCAGATGCCTATCATCCCAATGCACCAGAACCACAAGGTAAGAGTGCGATCGCCGCGATCGAGCAATGTTTGGTACGCAGTAGTCTCAGACCTAGCGAGATCGATTACATTCACGCTCACGGTACGGCTACGCAGATGAACGATAGTATAGAGAGCCGATTGATACAGAATTTATTTCCTCAAGGCGTGCCAGTTAGTTCTACCAAAGGAGCTACAGGTCATACTTTAGGTGCATCAGGAGCTTTGGGAGTAGCTTTTTCCCTGATGGCATTGCAGCAACAAATGTTACCACCATGTGTAGGGTTAAAGCAACCTGAGTTTGATTTGGATTTAGTTAGGGAAGCACGTCCAGCCGAAATTCGGCAGGTGCTGTGTTTCAGCTTTGGCTTTGGGGGACAAAATGCAGCGATCGCCTTAGGGAATTGAAAGAACTTGAGTCTGGCTGAAAAAATAAAAATCTTTGAGAATTTATGAATTAATTTTTACACCTATGTTCTCTCAACTCTCTGTAATTTCAATGTCCTCTGACAGGCAAATGTTTAATTTGCACACCATCTTGAGAAAATAGATATGATAATAAAAGTCGATAAAACTTAAAATTTGTTTATCAATGCTGGTTTCCTCCTGTGGCTTGTCCAAGGTCAAAGACTCAGTAAAAGAAAAGATTTTTTTCGGCAACGAACCAACCGCCGAACTAATCGCTATTCTCACAGTTTACTTTGTCCAAGGTGTTTTAGGATTGGCGCGTTTAGCCGTCAGCTTTTTCCTCAAAGATGAACTGGGACTAAATCCAGCCCAGGTGTCAGCACTGTTGGGGATTGTTGCTTTACCTTGGATTGTCAAGCCATTATTTGGTTTCATTTCTGATGGCTTTCCGATATTAGGCTATCGACGACGTCCATACCTGATTTTATCAGGGATAGTGGGAACAATTTCTTGGGTGGCTCTAGCAACAATAGTTAATAGACCCACAGCAGCAACAGTGGCGATCGCTGTTGGTTCCCTATCCGTTGCGGTCAGTGACGTCATAGTTGACTCATTGGTTGTCGAACGAGCAAGAGCAGAATCCCAAGCAAAAGCAGGTTCGCTGCAATCTCTATGCTGGGGTGCTTCAGCCTTTGGCGGTTTGATTACCGCTTACTTTAGCGGTCTGCTTTTAGAGCATTTTAGCAATCGTACCGTATTTTGGATCACCGCCTCTTTTCCTCTGATCGTATCCGCAGTAGCTTGGTTCATTGCTGAATCTCCCGTTAGTAGCGAAGATGTTAACGATAGCCATAGCACCAACTTTCAAGCAGTAAACCATCAACTTAGACAACTACGCCAAGCTGTTACTCAAAAAGCAATTTGGCTACCAACAGCATTTCTCTTCATTTGGCTAGCAACGCCAACTGCTGAACCAGCCTTTTTCTTCTTCACTACGAACGAACTACACTTTGAGCCAGAATTCTTAGGGCGAGTGCGTTTAGTAACAAGTGTAGCCGCCTTACTTGGAATTTGGATCTTCCAACGCTTTCTCAAAACTGTCCCCTTTCGTGTCATCTTTGCTTGGAGTACCATCTTCTCAACAGCTTTGGGGATGACGATGTTGCTGCTAGTGACTCATACAAATCGAGTTCTGGGTATTGATGACCACTGGTTTAGTTTGGGCGACAGCCTGATTCTCTCTGTCATGGGACAAATTGCTTATATGCCAGTGTTAGTGCTAGCAGCAAGGCTTTGTCCATCCGGAGTGGAAGCAACATTATTTGCCTTATTGATGTCAGTAACTAATTTGGCAGGACTAGTTTCCTACGAGTTAGGTGCGGGGTTGATGCATTTATTGGGAATTACCGAAATCAACTTTGAAAAACTCTGGCTTTTGGTGATCATCACAAACCTCAGCAATTTGTTGCCATTACCATTTGTTTACTGGCTACCTGCTGCAGAATCTCAAGACAAGACACCAAAGAATTTACAACCAGCATCAGTAGACGATCGAGAAGAATCTTTTGTACCTGATACAATCCCTAATTTGATGCTGCGAGAACTAGAATCGGAAGCAGTTGAGTAATGGTTAGTAGTTAGTAGTTAGTAGTTAGTAGTTAGTAGTTAGTAGTTAGTAGTTAGTAGTTGCTTTTTTACTAATATCCACTAACCACTATCCACTAACCTCTAATTCACCCAAAATTTCAAATCCAAATTTAATTATGCAGGCTTTTGAAGTTCAAGAACAAGATTTTACAGCTTCTGCAAAATCTTACAACCATAATGACTGGCAAGGAGGATATAAGTCTCTAAAACAAGAGTTCGATTATTGGATAGATGACATACAAGGGCAGATCCCAACCGAGCTCAACGGTACGCTGTTTAGAAATGGTCCTGGTTTATTGGATATAAATGGACAACCAGTTCATCACCCATTTGATGGGGATGGAATGATTAGTCGCATCACATTTTCCAATGGTCGCGCTCACTTTTGCAATCGCTTTGTTCGCACTGCTGAGTATCTCCAAGAACAAAAAGCAGGGAAAATTCTTTATCGTGGTGTTTTTGGTACGCAAAAACCAGGTGGTTGGTTGGCTAACGCCTTCGACTTCAAACTCAAAAATATTGCCAATACAAATGTGATTTATTGGGGTGGTAAACTACTGGCTCTTTGGGAAGCAGCTGAACCTTATCGCCTCGATCCTCATACACTAGAGACTTTAGGCAAAGAATACTTCAACGGTGTTCTTTCAGAAGGTGAAGCTTTTGGTGCACATCCACGCTTCGATCCCAGCAGTCGCTTTGATAATGGTGAACCTTGTTTGGTAAACTTTTCTATCAAGCCGGGACTGTCTACAACAATTACTATTTTTGAGTTAGATACAACAGGTAAAGTTGTCAGAAAGCATGCTCATAGCGTTCCGGGTTTTGCTTTCATCCACGATTTTGCGATTACTCCCAACTACTGCATATTCTTTCAAAATCCCGTTGCTTTCAATCCTATACCTTTTGTATTGGGAATGCGGGGCGCAGGAGAATGTATTAAGTTTCAACCCGATCGACCGACTCAGATTATCATCATTCCCCGCAGATTCCCCCTAAAGTCGCCCCTCGGTCGGGGAGGACAAAGGAGAGCGGAAATTCTTGAAACTCACTCAGGTTTTGTTTTCCATCATGTCAATGCTTTTGAGCAAAGCAAAGAAATTATTGTTGACTCTATTTGTTACGAATCTTTACCAGAGGTGGAACCAGGAAGCGATTTCCGACAAGTTGATTTTGAAGCTCTTAAACCTGGACAACTCTGGCGTTTTCATCTCAATCTTCACACAAAAATCGTGCAGCGGAAGTTGCTAGAAAGTCGCTGTTGTGAATTTCCTAGTGTGCATCCCCAAAAAGTTGGACGTCCGTATCGTTATCTGTATATAGGTGCAGCTCATGCTCCTCGTGGTAACGCTCCTTTGCAAGCATTTTTAAAAATTGATTTGGAGTCAGGAGAACGGCAATTTTGGAGTGCTGCACCCCGAGGCTTTGCTGGCGAACCAGTGTTTGTACCCCGTCCCAATTCTGAAAGTGAAGACGATGGTTGGGTGCTGGCTTTGGTTTACGATGCTGCTTGCGATCGCTCAGATGTAGTAATTTTGGATGCACGCAACTTTCATCAGGGACCAATAGCGCGACTGCATCTCAAGCATCACATCCCCTATGGCTTGCATGGGAATTTTACCTCTGAGGTGTTCTTGGCATAGTTTGCAAATATGCTGACAGTCCGAGAGGCGGTTATGACAAAACAGCACCGCCTCAGTTCATAAAAATTTTAACCTTACCCTGGCGGTAAACTGGCTTATTTTCACAAGAACAATTCACAATGAGGAAATGAACACAGATAATCAAGCATGTTTTTTATCTGTGTTCGTCTGTGTGTATCTCTGGTTTTCCTATATTACTATCTTTGAGACTAGCAAAAAAAGTTACATACAGACATTTTTGTAACATAAGTTACAATATCTGTTTTTTTCCCAAAAAAAAAGCTAGTCTAGGCATATACAGCGCGGTTTGTAGATATACCGCGATAGGGAGGAAATTTTATGATGACAACATCCCTACAGCCGCTGGAGGCTCCTTCTCCTGCGTATATTTGCCCATTCGATCAGGCCTGTAGCTACCTTGAAGCAGCAGCACGAGAATTAAAGCTGGATCGAGGTATTTTGGAGATACTCAGCCACCCCCGCAAAGTTGTCACAGTGTCCATCCCAGTAAGACGGGATAATGGTGAAATACAAATTTTGGCAGGACATCGGGTGCAGCATTGCGATGTTCTGGGTCCCTACAAAGGTGGTACTCGTTACCATCCAGCTGTGACGCTGCGAGAAGTATCAGCACTAGCAATGCTGATGACTTGGAAATGTGCGCTACTTGGTATTCCCTACGGCGGTGCAAAGGGAGGTATTGCTATAGATCCAAAAAATTACAGCGTTGGTGAGCTAGAAAGGATTACCCGTCGTTACACCAGCGAATTAATCAAAGATATTGGTCCGTCAATGGATATCCCCGCACCAGATATGGGTACCTCTGCTCGTGAGATGGCTTGGATGATGGACACGTACTCTGTGAATGTTGGCTACGCCGTACCAGGAGTTGTAACTGGTAAGCCACTTTCTATCGGTGGTTCCCGAGGACGAGAAATGGCAACCGGACGTGGCGTAATGATTATTGTACGGGAAGCACTGGCAGATCTAGGTAAGTCCCTAGCGGGAACCACTGTGGCTATTCAAGGTTTTGGAAATGTAGGCCGAGCAGCAGCTTTATTGTTTCACCAAGCAGGAGTTAAGGTGATAGTTGTTTCGACTGGAGCTGGAGGAGTCTATTCTGAGGCTGGTCTTGATATGCCAGCTTTGCAAGCCTACGCTGCTCAGAACCGCAGAAGTGTTGTTGGTTTCCCCGATGCAGCGCCAATTAGCAATGCTGAGTTATTAACTTTACCCTGTGATGTCTTGATTCTCGTAGCTTTGGAAAACCAGATCGCAGAAGATAATGTCAATCAGGTACAAGCCAAGATCGTTGCAGAGGCGGCTAACGGCCCAGTAACTCTGATGGCAAGCCAAGCGTTAGAGG
>JANZYY010000163.1 GCA_026419705.1 Fischerella sp. | reverse complement strand
ATGTAATCTGGTCCAACCTTAAAAGATTGAACTTGCTTTGCCCGCCGACATAAAGACGCTAACAGGGTGAGTGTGACAGTAGTCTTACCCACCCCGCTGCGTTCTCCAGCAATAATTAAAGCCATGAGTGAGAAATTATGAATTATGAATTATGAATTGTACTAAATAATACTTATTCATCATTCATCATTCCCAATTCCTAATTCTTAACTCCTAATTTGAGAATTTGCCCGATCACCGCCAGACTTTCTTCAAACAGCGCCTCATGACCCCAGCGTTGTACCTGTTGACTTAGCAGAACTTCTGCCTTTTGCTCTGAGAGTGAAGTTACCTGTTGGAATAGTCCAACAGATTGGGCACCACCTTGGGTTTCCATTCGCATACAACCACCAGTTTCTGAACAGATAACTGTACCGCAGTTTGCTTGTGGATTAGTGGAACTCAGGCGTAGGGCAATCAAATCACCAGGAACTTCGCCTACATCAGCAACAGGTACTCCTACTAACTCGGCTTCTATTTGTCGTTGATCGTTAGCGGTAAAGCGAACGCGTGTGATATCATAATCCCCGCTTTCTTTTTGATAAGAAACCGGATGCCAATTTAAGCGACTTGCCAACCAACCCAAAAATAGCAGCGCTTGGGCAGGGTTGCCTTTTTCGTAGTCAATATTGACTTTGTCAATTTCTACAAGAGCAGCGCGACGCTGTGGTGGGTCATAAGCCTCAGCTGTTAGTTCTTGCCATGCTGAAAGGCGACGCCAGTTCAAATCAGCCAGAGGAACACCATTTTCTACCAATGCTTGCAAGCTAAGTAAATCCGTTTCTGGCTCGTTAAAGTTGCAAGAATCGACGATGACATTATTGCATACTGCAGCTAGTCGTTTAAATAAACAATTATTGGGATCTGGTGTTGCTTTCCACCATAGAAACTTAGGTAAGCCACCAACCAATAACGCTGGCACCATCCCACCGATCCGTTCTAAAGCAGCAGCAGTTCCGCTCAGAGCGATGTATTCACAACAAACCAGAGTACTTGATGAACCTTTTTGGATGGGACAGTAGGCGGAGACTTGCGCTTTCACACCTTCGTCTTCTCCAGCGATTGGCACCAAAGTAATAATCCGGCAGGGATTGCGGAGGGCAATTTCATCTGCAATTCTGGGGCTTTTTGCATCTAAGCCAGAGGATGCAGCACCAGCACCATAGTCTATTTTTGCCTCATTAGTGCGACGTTTCGCAAATTCTTCCCGCAATAAAGCGACAGTTTCAGGTGTAGCTGTTCCAGTTTCTTGCAGCCCGTATTTGTTCTGCACTTCCCGTAGTGCTGCTTGGGTTTGCGGTCCGAGAATTCCATCAATCGGGCCATTGTAAAATCCCAAAGCAGCCAACAAATATTGAGTTTCTTCCGGTTCGTAAACCACTAAAGTAAATGTGGTTGCCCGTGTAGCTGCGGGAAGTGTACCATCTTCACCAGCAATGCCGTAACTTTGCCAAATTTGACTCAGTTCCGCTTCAATATCTGTAAGCGAAACATCTTTTGGAGCCTGAAGTGAAAAAATAGTAGGAGCTTGGAGAGTCATAGTGATTGAATTATGAATTATTAAGCATGAATTCTCAAGTCAGGGTTAAGGTAAAAGGAGTAAAAACAAAGGGATTTTTCCTTTCACCTTCTCCTTTCACCTTTCTCCTCTTCTACAACCTGCGCCAACGACGACCATCTCGGTTAATTAATAATTCCGCTTCTACAGGTTCCCAAGTACCAGCTTCATACTGGGGAATAGTTGCTGGATCTGTGGGTGCATCCCAAACTGAAAGCGCTGGTGTAACAACCTGCCAAGCCGCTTCCACTTCGTCTCCCCGTGTGAACAATGTTTGATCGCCCATCATACAATCCAAAAATAGACGATCGTAAGCATCAGATTTCGCTTCGATGCCAAAAGAACCATAACTGAAGTCCATATCAACCGAACGAGTACGGAATTCTGCCCCTGGCATTTTGACATCAAAACGTAAGGAAATTCCTTCGTTGGGCTGAATCCGCATTGCCAGAATGTTGGCATTCATTTGTTGAGCAGCAGATTGAAACATCCGAGAAGGAACTTCACGGTAGTGGATGGAAATTTCGCTGACTTTTTTCGGCATTCGTTTCCCAGTACGCAGGTAGAAGGGAACTCCCTGCCAGCGCCAGTTGTCAACTAAAAGCTTCACCGCGACATAAGTCGGTGTTGTGGAATTGGGATTAACTCCTGGTTCTTGTCGATACCCGGGAACAGGTTTTCCTTTCATCCATCCGGCACTATATTGACCGCGCACTGCTGAAAGTTGAAGATTGTGGACGTCTGCAAGACGGGTAGCCTGGAGTACCTTAACTTTTTCCGTACGGATACTGTCAGCATCCATTGAGTTCGGAGGCTCCATTGCCGTCAGACAGAAAAGTTGCATGAGGTGGTTTTGCAACATATCTCGCAGTGCACCGGAGGTTTCGTAATAGCCAGCCCGGTCTTCAACTCCCACAGTTTCAGCTACAGTAATCTGAACGTGGTCAACAAACTGGCGATTCCACAACGGTTCAAAAATCGCATTGGCAAAACGAAATACCAGCAGATTTTGTACCGTTTCTTTACCCAAGTAATGGTCAATGCGGTAGACTTGCTGCTCTTTACAATATTTCTGCACTACTAAGTTAAGGCTCTTTGCAGAAGCTAAATCGCGACCAAAGGGCTTTTCAATCACCAGACGATGCTTGTAGGGATCGTCCAGCATTCCGGCAGTTCCTAGCTGTTTAATTGCCTCTGCAAAAAAGTTGGGTGCGACGGAAAGGTAGAACATCCGATTTCCCCTAGTTCCCCGTTTCTCGTCTAATTCCTTCAAAAAAGTCTTCAGTTTTTGGTAACTTTCGGGATTGTCGATATTACCAGAACAATAGAACATTCCTTGGGAAAAGTCTTGCCAGAGTTCCTCCGGGCCAACACCGCCATGAACTTCTTCCATACCCTTTCGCATTTGTTCGCGGAAGTACTCATGGCTCCAGTCTCGACGTGCCACACCAACAATAGTTGTCTCTGGTGGAATGCGCCGTTCCCGTCGCAATTTGTAAAGTGCTGGCACGAGTTTGCGCCAAGTAAGATCTCCAGAAGCACCAAAGATGACTATGATCTGGGGTTCGGGCATCCCTTGCTGTTGCAGACCTACCCGCAGGGGATTTTCTAGCAGACTGATCATAATAATTTTGGATTTTAGGTTTGAGAGTTTGGGATTTGGGATTTGTTGATGGTCGGTTGTTGGTGGTTGGTTGTTGGTGGTTGGTTGTTGATTAGTCCAAACAACAAACAACAAGCACCAAACAACAATTTCTTATTCCAAACAACTATTACCTAACAACAATTACTTACACTGGTGATAACTGCTTGATCTTGTTTTCCAAAGAGTTCATCAGGGATTGGAAGGGCTTGACAAATTTGTCAATACCTTCAACTAGCAGTTCGTCCATCACGGCGTTGATGTCGATGTTCACGTCTGGATCTTTCAGGCTTTCCATCAGGTTATAAGCCTCCTCTACGTTTGTTTCCAAGCGACTAGCAACATCGCAGTGGTCGGCGCAAGCTTCAATTGTCGCTGGTGGCAAGGTATTAACGGTATCGGGACCAATCAACTCGTTGACATACATCACGTCACTGTAGTTGGGGTCTTTGGTGCTAGTGCTTGCCCACACTAAGCGCTGCACTTTTGCACCTTTGGCCGCTAAAGCTTGCCAGCGATTGCTGTGCACTATCTTTTTATATTCCTGATAGGCAATCTTTGCGTTAGCGATCGCTACTTTTCCTCGAATTTTCCGTAGTTTTGCTTCTGCATTGAGGTTGTCAACGCCTTTAGCTAGTTTGGCGTCGATTTTGCCGTCAATGTTGCTGTCAATTCGGCTGAGGAAGAAGCTAGCTACAGAAGCAATTTTGCTGATATCCTCACCTTGGGCTACCCGTTTTTCTAAGCCGCGAATATAAGCCCAAGCTGTGTTGATGTAGCTTTGCACCGAGAACAACAGCGTGATATTTACATTAATGCCCTCAGATATTGCCTGCTCGACCGCTGGTAAACCAGCCTCTGTACCGGGAATTTTAATCATGACATTTTCCCGATCAATTTCTTGGAAATAGCGCCGAGCTTCAGCAATGCTTGCTTGAGTATCATGAGCAATTGTCGGTGGTACTTCTATGCTGACATAACCATCCAACCCATTCGAGGCTTCGTAAACAGGGCGCAAAATATCACATGCATCGCGGATATCCTTAAAAACCAGCGATTCGTAAATTTTGTAAGTTGGCAATCCCGCTCGAACTCCGGCTTCGATATCGCGATCGTACATGGCATTATTGGCGATCGCTTTTTCAAAAATAGTTGGATTAGAAGTAATCCCACATATGCCTTTCTTTTCAACCAAGTCCTTCAATTCGCCGGACTGAATGATGTCACGGCTCAAATAATCCATCCAGATACTCTGACCGTAGTTTTTTATCTCTAATAAATGATTTGTTGTCATGAGTTTCTTTTAACTCCTACAATTCTCTTTCCAAGAGATATTTTTCAAATCGAGTTAGTGGTTTGTGGTTGGTTGTTGGTGGTTGGTTATTACAAACACCAAACACCAAACAACAAACAACAATTACTAATGACTGCTGTGAATAAAAGACTCTACCTTCGCCACATCCTCTTTACTACCAATAATCAGAGGGGTGCGTTGATGTAGTTTTTTTGGTACTATGTCCAAAATATTTTCATGTCCTGTAGTAGCGCGACCTCCCGCTTGCTCAATTACATAAGCAAGGGGAGCAGTTTCATAAAGTAGGCGTAGTTTACCTTCTGGTTTTTGAACTGTACCTGGGTAGAGAAATACACCACCTTGAATCAAAATTCTGTGAATGTCGCTAACCATTGCCCCGCTATAACGAGCGGTATAACCTTCTGTGCGATGGACATAGCGGATATATTCGCGAATTGATTCATCCCACTGCCAAAAGTTCCCCTCGTTAACGCTGTACACAGGACCATGAGTAGGAATGCGAATATTTTCTTCAGTCAGAATAAATTCCCCTAAGCTGGGGTCGAGGGTAAAGGAATGAACGCCCTTTCCTATAGTATAGACCAGCATTGTACTGGGGCCATACAAGATGTACCCAGCAGCAATTTGCTTGCGTCCAGGTGCTAGCAAATCAGTTGCCGAACTATCTATATCTTCTCCTTCCTGTTGGCGAATTGAAAAGATCGAACCCAAGCTGAGGTTAATGTCGGTATTAGATGAGCCATCAATGGGATCGTACAGCAGGGTATAGCGGCCGATGGGACAGTTTTCAGGAATGTAGTAAGGTTTTTCCATTTCCTCGGAAGCCAAGCGACATACTAATCCGCTTTGCTTGAACACTGCGATAAATACATCGTTGGCGTAGACATCCATCTTTTTGACGGATTCTCCTTGAACATTCGTCTCTCCGGTAAATCCGAGAACGCCTTCCATCAAACCAGCGCGGCTAAGATGACGAGCAATAAGTTTACCAGCCAGCGCGATGCGATTCATCAGCGCACTCAAATCCTGCGCTTCTGGGGAAAAAGTCTGAAGTTGCTGTAGGACGTGACGGGATAAAGTTGTACAATCACGATCTAAGCTCGGGCCTGTTGTAGCATCTTTGATAGACAGCCCTAAAGATTCTGCTGCTTTAGTCATTTTTTTGTCCTCCCTAGCAACTGGCTGTTTTTGAGGTTGAACCCGTGTCTAGCAATTTGTAGTTGCTGCCTCTATCTTAGAAATGTAATGTGACAATTCAAATGTGATTTTAGACAAACTAAAGAAATCGATCTTTTATGACTTCCGTGCAAATGAGCACTTATACTATCTGCTCGTGTCGGTAATTGGTAATTGGTGATTGGGAGATTACCTAATAGTTGTGATGGTCAAAAACTGCTATTTGGAGCATTGCAATATCAACAGAAATTGATTATCCAGACTTAAATATAAATCGTCAGTTAGAAATGCGATTCTCGGCAAGTTTATCTAGTTTTACTGGTAATCCAAATTTATTGTCTGTGCACCAGCCATTAGTAATAATCGGTAAAATAGCCTTGACAGGAAAAACCGACCAATCGTACTTATTAGTCACAACCGGCCAGATATTTTGCTGCTATTAAGTTGTCGTTTTGTTAACTAGTGCGCCGATAAAAATATTTGCACTATGAACCCGCCCTAGTTGTTGTACTCATCGCTTTGCTACGGCCATCTAGGGTACAGAGCTATGACCGTAAACGTAAGTCCAAGATGAGGCGATCGCCTGTGAATCTGGAAGCCCCCACCTCACCCTGCAGGTAGGTGGTGGGCACTTCACTTAATTTTTAGCTACTTTTGCAACTGATGCCTTGCGTAACGAGAAAATAGTTTGCTATGATTATTTCTCACAATTACTCAAGAGTATTGTTTTTTTACCCAACTGCTTCGTCGGTTATCTTCTCGCGGTCTTGCCTTATTAACTCGAAGTTGACGACCCATCCATTCAGCGCCATCTAACTCTGTAATCGCTGCGTCTTCGTGGGCGTCTTCAACCATTTCAACAAAGGCAAAACCGCGCATTTTGCCAGTTTCGCGGTCAGTAGGTAAAACAACTCTTTTCACCTGACCGTAATCAGCAAAAACTGCTTTTAAATCTTCTTCAGTAGCGCTGTAGGAGAGGTTTCCAACGTAAATAGTCATCTGGGTCACTAAGTCTCAACTCGAAGCGATAAACTCAGCAGAAAACAGAGTGAACAAAAACATCAAGATGGCTTTCGTCTGAATCTGATTGACAATGGCGAACACTGTAGGAAGAAAGCAACTAGTGAAGTTACATTATCCACGAGCCGGCCGATAGTCAGGCTGAATTTCCGCATACGCTCATATGATAACCGATCTCGACATTTTTGAAAGTATGAGATTTTACAAACCCCTTTAACTTTAAATTAGACTCTCTTATATCTGTTGTTTACCTTATGGTTAAGGGCATTTTCTTTAGTATTTTCCATGCTTTCACCACCAAATCTACCTATTTGTGCAGATGTAAAATTTCCATGTTTACGCATTCTCCTCTGAAAAGGAATAGAGTTTTATTTAAGCGATAATACCGATATTGAGTGTGTTTATAAAGACTAAGTAAATAAATGTGTGGGTGAGTGAAAACAAGCAAGAAAAACACGGACAAAGGCCTGCAAAAATTCAGCAGACCTTTTAAATCAAGAAACTTCAAAATTAGCTAAATTTGGCGTTGCTGATTTCATGTATGAAAATTATTTTGCGTCATGCCAAAACCATTGACCAGACGCGATATATCGCGTCTGGTCATCCGGATTCATACCGCGATTCAGCAGCGCCCTAAATTTTATTCAATTGCAATTGACTGAGGGCCGCCAGCCTTGCCATTATCTACATCAGTAGTAGAGGTAGTGTGAGCGGTTGAGCGCATCTGCCGATCTAACCAGCTTTTAACAGGATCGTCAGCAAGGTTGAGTCGAAGCACACCAGAGAAGAACCCACCCATAAATGAAACTGGGTGCTGGATGAATTGTTGCCAAATTGGCGATAGTTCGTCAATGAACATAAGTAATTTCCTGGCGTTAGCATCAAGAATTGTTAATTTAACATTAATATTAGCGTGTGCGGTCCTGCTAGGTTTAGAAAGCGTGTTTCATAGATTTGGTTAAGATTGGTTACAGTGATTTGCAGACAACATCTACCTACATTTTTTACCCTGCATGGACATTAAAGTACAATAGGGTTTGGTTAAGGTTTTTATCCCCCTAACCCCCGATGAATTGGGGGGAACTGGAGTCTTGAAGTCCCCCTTTTTAAGGGTAATTTAGGGGGATCTCTAAAGATTGAATTGTACTAACTGAAACTGTATTGCATTAAAGCAGAGTCAATGCTGTATTGACACTGCCTGGTAAACTATAAAAGAAAACTCCTGGTGTTCGCAGCACTAGGAGTAAAGATACGTTATAGAACAAAACGCCAAGCCCTATTGTATATCAATAGGGTTTTACTTACCGTTTTGAATGAGATACCCTAAGTAAGCTGTCAAAACCATCTCAGCTACTCTTTCAAAGCTAGAACGTGAGCTTTCATCAAAGCTGGCAAAACCGATTAAACCGATCAAGCAAGTCACAACCACAATAGCTATTACTTGCTGTTCCGGTTGATTAATTTTTTCTTCATTTAGCAATATCTCCTCAAATTAGTCTAAAGAGCATTTCTGACCGAATAAAGAAAACAGAAGAAGGAAGAAGTCTTCTTTGGTATTCACTCATTAAGGTACAAATCCTTCACTAATTACTACTCTAATTACTACTTCTTCCTTTTTTCTTCTATCTTCTTGCCTCGACAAATTACATTGGATTTTCCTCTGGCATCATACACTTATCCGAATCGCAACCTGCGGGTCCAGATTCCATTAATTCACCAAAATCATGGCGGCTTAAAACTGCATGGAAATTACTGCTTTGCCGACGTCTTTCCACTTGTTGCATTAACTTTTCATACTCTTGTTTGGTGATTGGTTCAAAAGGCAAACGTGGGAAAGTTTGATGGTCGTCAAATCTTGCCAGCAGAGCAGCACTGATATAACCTTCATCATCACGAATAGCTTCGTAAATACGTTTGCCCAAGGCTTCTATTTCTTGTTCGCGTAGTTCAATCGTGGCAGAGGTGTTATGAGTAACATAAAACTTCTGCACTTGCATGTAAAAATCCATTTGGGATAGGGCGCTAAATTTGCTGATGTCTATTTCATCAGCGCCTGGTAAATCAGCCCAAGGTACAGCAACAGGAATTTCTACTAACCATTCACTCACTCTCGGATCGAAGGGATCGTTTAACAAATTCCCCTGTTCATCTTTGTCAGATTGGGAGGGAATGACATTGTAGCCGTAGTCAATACAAGCTAAAGCAACTGGGTCGTTTTTGCGGAAGGTAATTCTGCGAATGAATCTTTGTGCTTTGGGGGGGTGCCATCCAGGAGAAGCACCTGTCAACAGAGATTTGGTTCCACTGGGTTGAACGGTGGTACAGCGATTTGGACGTTTGAGATTATGGCGATCGCAGTAATCCCAAACCACGCGATGCACGATATCCTTCCACATACTCAAATATTTTTCTTCTTGGCGCTTAAACCCTAATCCTTGTGGATTTGCGGGTCTTCCTTGCGCCCACCAGCGCAACCAATCAACCCCAAAAGCATGAACAAAGAAATCAAATAAGCCTGTGAAAGAAACACCGACAATTGGATCTAATTCACGACTGTATTGATAGCGAGGCTCCTGGAATTTATGATGTAAAAGTGCAGCTACAGATAAGGCACCTGCTGTAAAAGCCTCTTCTTGTTCTGTATAGTTATAGGGATCAATTTGATTGAGGTGAACTTCTGATAAATTACAGTGGAAGTTGCTGCCAATAATCTCACCACACGGATTAAGACCAAATCTAGCCAAACGATGTTCTAACTCGCGATCGCTAAGATGAGGATGGCGTTCTTGCAACCACTGTTTTGCAGTTCCTTGTTGGTAAGCTTTCAAAAATTCAACTTTCAAGGTGGGAGTAGTTAGCAAATCGCTGTTAGCTCTGGCTATGGCTTCACCAGCCCATTGAATCGCGCCCTCGCCACTGTAATACTGTTTGCGAACAGCTTCAACACATTCTGCTAATGTCGGCTTGCGGTGAAAAACTCTAGTGTGGTTTGCCATCCTCAAAGCATCACGCTCTGGGTCAATGCGCCAGTTACCATTTTCATCTTGCTGCCAAAGGTTAGCCTTAGCGTCAGCAAACAAGTTATCTTCGCTTGCTCCTTGGCGCATACCCGCTGAACGCCTAATA
>JANZYY010000162.1 GCA_026419705.1 Fischerella sp. | reverse complement strand
AATAATGGGGGTTCCTATTATTACAAATGCCGGATTTACTACTGCTAGATTAACTAGTGATTTTACAGTTAGAGTAACAAACGGTTTAGGAAAAATCGCCGATAGGTCATTTTCAATTAGCATTAACGGTTTGGTGCCACCAAGTATTATTCCAGACGGCGGGCATTTAGGTACATTTTTTGATGGTACGTATTTAGATATACAATTAACAGCAGTAGATCCCAATCCAGAGATTCCTCTGGTATGGAGTTTTGACAGCGGGGAACTACCAATTGGCATTAAATTGACTTCCGACGGTAGATTACAGGGATATTTATTTCAATACACTGTTCCTGGAAGTTTAGGTAGTAATACTTGGGATAGATTAAAATGGGATGAGTATCTTTGGGATTTTAGCGATACACCACAAAATCATACATATGAGTTCGTTTTATCGGTTTTTGACGGATTGCACACAGATAAAGCAAAATACACACTAACTGTTTTATCGAAAAGTTCATTTACTATAGACAACACGTTATTAACTGCTGACACAGATATAATTACTGTAGACTCTGATACCAGGCATTTGCCAATCATAGTAACAGAAAATTACATGTTGCCAGAAACTAGACAATTAAGTGAATACGCTTTTAAATTCACGGCATTTGATTTTGATAACGATTCTGTTTATTATTATGTAGATGTTTCAGAACCTGGAATGAGCTTGCCAGCAGGATTAAATTTAGATCCTGAAACGGGGTGGCTCACTGGTAACGTGGGTAGTCAAGTGGAAGATGAAAAAATATATACTTTTAACGTATACGCAGTTAAAAGATTTTATCCTTCTTTTATTGGACCATCGAAAACGTTTAGTTTAAAAGTTTATGGATCAGTAGACAATTATATTAATTGGATTACACCACAAAACTTAGGTGTTATTGAAAATGGTATTCCTAGTGAATTACAAATTCAAGCTTCTAGCCCAACTGGTAAAATAGTTCAGTTTCGCATCAAACCCGGAACAAGAAGTAGGCTGCCACAAGGATTGCAATTTCAAAATATTTATTTTTGGGATGCTAATGCTCTAGGTTATTCAGCTGGAAGTATTGTTATTCGTAACGAACAGTATTATAGAGCTAGAATAGATATTATCGATTCTGGTATTCCGCCCGAAGCCGACCCTAATAAATGGGATCAAATTGATTATTCAGAAGTACAACCGGGACTTATTACCGGAAGACCAACTATAGCAAAATTTAGTCTTGATAAAGGTGCTACAACCATAGATAACAATACCACAGTGTGGGATAATACATATACTTTTACCGTTGAAGCGTATACCATTAACGATAGTGTTAGAAGCACTAGAACATTTAGTGTTAAAATTATTAATAGAAACGAACGTCCATTTGAAAACCTTTATCTAAAGGCTTTAATTAGCAAAGATGAACGTAAATTATTTGAAAGCATTATTAACGAAATCAACTTGTTCCCAAATGAACTAATATATCGAATTAATGATCCTTGGTTTGGGAAGGCAAAAAATATTAAATTTTTATTTTTACCTGGAATAAATCCAAGTTATATAGATGAATACATTTCTGCTATGCGCCATAACCATTACAACAAATACATAGAAATGGGCGATGTTAAAACAGCAGTTGTAGTGGATGAATTTAGAAGACCCGTTTATGAAGTTGTTTATGTTGAAGTTAAAGACACTTTAAGTGAAAACGGTAAAAACCCCAAACAATCTTTAGATTTAACAAAAATAAATGCAAATCCCTGGTTTGATGAAAAAGGAAACCCTTATCGATTGTTAGAACCAAACGGATTCGATAACATGAAAACTGCTGTAATTAATCCTCTAGGCTATAGCAATCAAGGAGCTCTTCCAACTTGGATGACTTCGGTTCAGCCTGACGGTAGAGTCTTAGGATTTGTTCACGCTGTAGTATTGGCATATACCGTTCCGGGTGCTAGTAAATTAATTGCTTATAGATTAAAAAATAATGGTATAACTTTTAAAAATCTAAATTTCGTCGTTGATCGATATCAACTTGATAATATAATGTCTAAATTTTACGACATTGATTTAGACAGATTTATTGATAGTCCGTTAACCACATTTGACAGATTGCCCAGCGTTGATTCTAATTTATATTTTGCGGGCGGCGTAGCTTATGCGTTAACTGTTCCTTTTGAATCTATAAATGGAAGGTACAAATTTGAAATAGATCAAGCAGGAAGAATTTCTGGAGTAACTAACTACACTAATGGCGAATTGGTTGTGTTTGTTAAACAAGAACAATACGATAATTATACAGGCGAAGCAGATGGGTGGTTTTACACGGTTAGTGAATTCGATAATGAACCTTTTGATTCAACTTCATTTAGTGAAACTTATTACATACCAGGTTATTTTGAAAGCACCGCTAGCAACCTTACAAAAATTGTAGCGCAAAATGCCAGCTCAGGGTCCATAACACTTGAACTTAATTCGATCGTTGGGGTAGAAATCGGCAGTAGAGTCGAAGGAGCAGGTATCGAGCGTGCAGCCTATATTGTAGATATTTTGGGTTCAACTATAATTTTAGATAGACCAATTTTTGATAATATCAGTGCCGGTCAAAGTATAGTGGTATCTCCAGTGTTAAATCAACGTGGTGGAATATGGCGTATAAAAATTGATCCAATAACTACAATAGTCAATTTGGAATTTGTTAAAGAAATTTTACCAAATGATTGGGTGCAAATCAATAAAGGACGCAACTTTGTTGATACCAAATTTTATTACGATATTACAATAAAACCCGGAAAAACTCAACCAGAATACTCATTATTCGAAGCACAAATCGGACAAGAAACTATTTTTGACGGCGGAGCAACAAGATTCTACGATAATAGAGATCAATACACCTTACCCGAAAAAGAAGATAAATATTTGAAATTCCCTAAATTAGGAGTATTTAAATAATGCCAAGCGCTATAAACCCAAACAATATTAACGGAAATTATCCAATCGCCGGACAAGACAACGACAGTCAGGGCTTTCGTGACAATTTTACCAATATCCGAAATAACTTTACCTATGCAAAGTCCGAAATAGAACGTCTACAAAATCGTAGCGTTTTAACAGCCAATTTAACTGTTACAGGTATACAACCGGTAGATAATGATCTCAATGCGAGCAGTATTTCTAACGCAGTATTTTTTAATAATTCTGAAAAGTGGGTATCGCATTTAAATGCCACAGGAGTTATTGACATTGATTTTACGGCAGGATCTTTTCATTATATCGAAACAGCAGGATCTGTGACAGTGAATTTTATAAATTTCTCAAATACCAAACACAGTTCTGTAAGATTACATGTTAACTGCACAAATACTGCACACACGTTGACTCTGGGCACTTCGGGAATGTTTGGTAGAACTACACTGCAAAATATCAATTATGCTACAAATGAAATAAACAGAATTACAATTAGTTTTCCAACTGTTGGCGATAAATTCTATGAGGTTGGATCTACACCAAAAACTGGACTCTATATCGTTGAATTACAGAAAACATTGAATAAAAAGCAATTTGTAACGGTCACTGAAGGATTTAATACTTCGATAGTCAATGATACCGAAACAATGATATTGAACGCCAACACTGTTATTGCCAGCGGAACTTTAACTTTTCCCACTGTACCAACAGATGGGCAAAATTTAACACTGTCAATGACAGGCAGTTCGGTAACGGCATTGACGTTGTTATCGGGAGCCGGTGGTCATACTATTCTTGCCCCTATTACGTCAATTGCACAAAACGGTTTTGCTAGGTGGACATTTCACTACACCGGAGACACAACTGGCCTTTGGGTTAGAACTGGATAATTAAATTTTGACTTTTGTAACAGTTTTTGCTAAAGTTACTTTAGCAAAAACCGTAAAGGGTCATTATGGAAAATTCAAATAAACACGATATCCAAAGCAGCGTTAGTCTATCACGTTACGCTCAATTTGTAAACGATATTACCAGCCCAACCAGCAAAAATGTAGAACTGTTTAAACAACGCATTGACGAATTAGCATCTTTGGGTTGTGATGTACCTCGACTAACAACAGCAGGAATTGGCTTAGCCAGTGAAGGTGGGGAGTTTAACGAAATAGTTAAAAAAATACTTTTTCACGGCAAGGACTACAATGAAGATAATATCTTTCACATGAAACGAGAATTGGGCGATATTATTTGGTATTGGATCAATGCCTGTATTGCACTGGGACTAAATCCAAACGATGTAATTGCTGAAAATGTTTCAAAACTAGAATCAAGATATCCTGGCGGCAAGTTTAGTGTTTGGCACAGCGAAAATCGCCGCGAAGGCGATTTGTAAAATTAAATAATTATATGCATCCACTTTGCCCCGATTTATCATCACTTAGCGACGAAGAATTACATAAAAAACATGGCGAGCTTATGCAGCGTTTGAGCTTTGCTTACGGTCAGGGCGGTACTGATATGTATCAACAGCTTAGTATGCTGATTTCTGACTATAGAGCAGAAATACAGCGAAGAAATCAAAAGCATTTAGAAGAAATGCAAAAACAAATCGAAGCGCGAAATAAGGCACTAAAAAAATAGTATGAAAATATTACCCGATGGTCAAGTAGTTTATTCTGAAACCGAATTGTTAGAATTACTTTACCAAAGACCCGACCTCGATTTAAAAGAAATCACTACGGCCAATGCCGATTTTTATCGTGCAGCCAAACATTTTCACTTGCCTTGGACTACAAAAAATATTAATGCAGATAGTGCAATCGACCCTCAATGGTATAAAAAATACACTAACACATGGATTATGCCAGAGGAATATAAAAATTTAGATATTGCCAAGTGGTGCTTAGATCAATGCAAAACTGATGCCGAACGACAGCGTGTTGGTGCAGAATTACTGTTGTATCAAGAAAGAAATCTTTTTCCGCTTTTGCAATTTTTAAAGTATTTCGTCGATACACTTAGAAAAAATAAAGTAGTTTGGGGCGTGGGTCGAGGTAGCAGTGTTGCAAGCTATGTGTTATATTTAATAGGAGTACATCGTATAAACAGTATGTATTATGATTTAGATATACGAGAATTCTTAAAATAAATATACATATATTGGAGATTTTTATGGCTAAGAAAATTTATAAAACAGCCTTGGGCAATCAAATCGATATAGATGCAATTAGAGCCAAAAACGAAACAGAAATTGCTGTGGGCAACATGTATGTCAATGCCCGAGGAGATGAACTTGGTCCAGGCGGTGTAGTAGTTCGACGTCGCGAAGATGTAATGAAAGAATATTATGCTCCAAGCGGCGGTCTAGTAGTAGGAAAAACCATTAAAGATCCCGAACGCTATCCTAATTCTGCACCTAATAGCCAATCTAAATCTCCTGCTGTGCCTCTCGAACAAGAATTAAAAGTAAATCATGGTCCTAGGACAGATATGGTCAGGTCTGCGATTGTTGAAGACGATGACACTTTAAGTCCCGAAGAAAGTTTGGCTTTAAATGAAAGACAACGTTTAGAGGAGCGCAGACAACAGCAACAGAATCGAACCACAAGCAATCTTGCGCCAAATCCTACTATGACGCCGCGCCCGCGCTTTAGAGGTAGTTTAGCAGAGGGGGTCGCAATGCGAGGAGTTAAAGATGTTTTTCAAGATCCTTTAGAGGATCCAACCGATAGTAAAGGAATAAAGAGAATTTAATTATGAGTTATCAACCTATCGAAATTAAAAGTCTGCAACCACTAAAAGATTTTGTAATTGTTGCAGACATGAATTTTCAAGAAAGATTTACCTTTGGTGGTATTCTTTTACCGGGTGATGACGGTAAATCTGCGGGCATACGTCCAAGATGGGCCCGTGTATATGCAGTCGGACCAGAGCAAAAAGACGTCAAAGTAGGACAGTTCGTTTGTGTAGCGCATGGACGTTGGACACGAGGTGTTAAAATTAAAGATCACACTGGTGTTCATGTTATACGTCGAGTTGATACCAATGATATACTACTGGTTAGCGATGAACCGGTAACGGACGATACACTTAGTTCTGCTTTGTAGTTTCGTTATGCTTTTTTCGGAAATAGTGCTCGCTGCTGTTACAGCTCTGTCGAGCTGTAACCTTGTTACCGTAGAACCTCTGGTAAGTGAGCATAGTGAAAATTTTTCCAAAGACTTCCAAGCACTTAAAGTAGAATTTAAAAGTTCTGTCTATGGTTATACTCAAGCATTTTTGCATGTAGATCCTGATAAGGAAAACTGCAAAATGCATGTAGGTTATAATAAAATTGAAATTTTTGTTGCATCCGAAATCGACGATGAGTGCGTAAAAACTGCTGTTTTAGAACACGAAAGAGAGCATGTTCGAATATATCAAAATTTTACACGTTCTTATTGGCCGAAAACAATAAAAGTAGACGATCTTTATCAATACATTATGATATTTTTTAGATTAAATAGCAGACTACAAGATCGGTTAGATCAAACAACGCAAGCGCAAGCCGATAATATCTGTGACGGCAAACTTAAGCAATACAAGGAAAAACTATGACTGTATCTAAAAATGATATAACTGGTGATACAATTGCCACGAAACATTCAAATGAACTATATCGTCAAGGCTGGGAAAGAATTTTCGGTAAAAAAGAAAAAATGAACGAAAAAAATCTTGATTTCAATGAAGACAATCAAGTAAAATTAGACAATCAAAATGGCAGCAAAGGCAAAGAATGAAGCAACTTTGGACTGAAAAATACAGACCTAATACACTAGATGGGTATGTGTTTAAAGACGATAGTCAAAGAAAACAAATTCTAGGGTGGATCAAAAGCGGAATGATTCCGCATTTATTATTCAGCGGCAGTGCAGGTGTAGGAAAAACTACTTTGGCAAAAATTTTGATCAAAGCAATGGACATTGATCAATACGATTTACTAGAAATTAATGCCAGTAGAGAAAACAGTGTTGACGAAGTCCGTACTAGAATTACCAATTTCGTTAGCACTATGCCTTTTGGAAAATTTAAGGTTGTTTTACTAGACGAAGCCGATTACCTCTCTCCCAATGCACAAGCAGCACTGCGTGGTGTTATGGAGATGTATCACGAAACGGCTCGTTTCATACTTACTTGCAATTATCCTCATAAAATTATTCCCGCATTACATAGTCGCACTCAAGGATTTCATATTGATAAAATTGATTCTACTGAATTTACTGCAAGAGTAGCACAAATTTTAATCGAAGAAAATGTTGAATTTGATTTAGACACACTGGATAGTTATGTAAAATCTACATATCCAGACTTGCGTAAGTGTTTAAATCTGCTACAGATGAATAGTCAAGAAGGAAAACTGGCCAGTCCAACAGAAGGCCAGGGCGTGGTTAGAGATTGGAAATTAGATGCAGTATCG
The DNA here is from genome assembly GCA_026419705.1 of Fischerella sp. Lineage (GTDB taxonomy): Bacteria > Cyanobacteriota > Cyanobacteriia > Cyanobacteriales > Nostocaceae > PCC9605. The sequence goes on along the minus strand of JANZYY010000162.1, from coordinate 2,474 downwards.
ATGTTTAAGCGAGGACAAATAAGAGAAGCAAGACAACTTATTTGTAGTCAAGCTGGATCTGATGAAATTGATTCCGTTTTTCGATGGATGTATGATAATTTAAATCTTTGGAGTGAAACAGAAGAGGGGCAAGATCAAGCCATTATTATTATTCGCAATGGTCTTGTCAATCATACTATGTGTGCAGATCCCGAAATTAATCTTTCAGCTACCATTTGCGAATTAACACAGATTGGACAATAATATATGTTTTTAGTAGCCACTTATGTAATGAAACCTCGCAATCCAAATCGAACCAAAGAGCCAGGCTATATGAAAAATCCCGATAATGTGCAATGGGATGAACAACTTTATGTAGTAAAAAAATTAAACCGCAAAGACGAAACTTATGGTAAAATTATTATTGATTTTACTAAAAAGCGTGTAATTCGAAATGGATTTAACTCTAATTTAGATTATCGCGAACTAACTAAATATTTTTACACTAATTATCCCAAATACCTAACTCCGGTATTAGAGGGACTAGATCCGGAGCTTTTAAATGAACTCACCAGTGTTTCGCAAAATGTTCAAGCAGCGCAAGAAGCGGGCAGTGGACCCGAATGCACCACCTCGTCCCAATCTAATGACACACAATGTTCAAATCCGTCAGCAGAAGGAAACGATAGAGGAGTTGAATCAAACGATTCAACAACTGAAACAACAAATTGATACATTGGAACGTAGATTAAAACGCACAGACAGCCAATTATATTGGACCATGAGCAAAATCAAAAGGTAAATTTAATGAAAAAAATTCTGTTCTTATTATCTCTTTTGTTTTTGTTTAATTTAGCACATGCTCAAAATTACGGTTTAGCCGTAGCCACTGTTAGCACTCATTATGGCGGCAACGGAATTAGTTGTCGCGACGGCGGTCGATTAAATGAAAGAAACTGGGGCGTATCCGCCCAATATTATCTAGACAACCAGACCACTATAGAAGCGGGATTTTACAAAAATAGTATCCACCGAACCAGCGTATTTGTAGCAGCCGGGTAGGAGCCATTTAAATACGAATACATTAATTTTGGAATCTACGGCGGCGCAGCAACTGGTTATTGTTATAAACTTGTTCCCGTTGCTGGTATTACAATGACTGTAAATTTGACTAAAACTTTTGGCACTCAATTGGCAGCTTTACCGCCATATAAAGAAAATGATGGCGCAGTTTTGGTTCGTTTTTTATATAATTTCTAACAATTTATGATTTTACTAACAGCGATATTTTTGCTAGGCTTTGTGTTTTGCGCTGGATTAATGACATATTTTGAAATTAAAAAAATGAAAGATCCTTTAAATGAGGATCTTGACTTTTATAGCTATTTGTCTCGAATCGGAATTTGGGCTACATTAATACCAGGACTGTTTTTCTTAGCGTTAACTTGGCTAACACAATGAGCAAATGGGAACCGAGATATCATAGTATCAGAACAGCAGCACAAAAAGAAATTGGTGCCGAAAAGATGTCGTGGATACGGCGCGGTAGCAAAATTTATATTGTAATTACTTTTTATCAAGGCACTTGGCGCACGCTTACCACACCAAATACAGTTAAAAAATTTCTCGAAGGCTTCTATAATATTGCAGAATGTACCAGTTGGCGGGGCAGTAGTGCAACTTATAGAGTAATTGATATATTCAAGGAATTACGAAATGGATTTTCGGACACAAATTAGCGATCACAATATTTTTGATGCAAAATCTATCAAAAATATTAAAACCAACGAACGAAAAATTTCGGAATTAAAAAAGAAACCGGATCAGTTAAATTTTTCCTTTTAATCGAAGTCTATGTGTCTCAGTATTGCAAAATGGATTTAAAGGACCCCTCAATACATTTTTCTCAATAGCGCTAATCTGTTGATCTGTCAAATGACTTAAATCCCATATTGCAACAGGAATTGCATCAACGTTAATACCGTTTTTGAATTGCGGTTGGAAAGCAGCGGCATCTGGATGGACGGTGCCGCGGCGTTGAGGTTCTGGTAGTATACTTGCGGGATCTAGTAAAAATCTTCTGACTCCCTCCCGCCAACCTGCAGGAAAACTCCAAGCAGCCTTTGGTATGTATTGGAAAAATTTATTAATCGCCGCTTTGAGCTTAAAGTAATGCGGTTGGAAGCGAGCATGAATGCTGGCTTTTGGTCCGGATGCTTTTCCAAAATACATATTCATTTCCGGATAGATGTAATACAGCCCGCGGTGCCTACCGTGCGTGCCTTTATACAAATTGACCACTTGAGTCATTTTGGGTTGTACATATTCGACACCCGCTGCGGCAAATGCCTGTTGGATTAATGAATGGTATTGGTCTGGTATCATAGTAGTGTATTTATTGTTGTGAACTACCAAACGAATAAAGATCGTTTGGCTTCCCACTTCATGGATGAAAGCACATATCAGTTATATTCGCTTTTACCCAATGTGTTAGC
>JANZYY010000015.1:6937-22995 GCA_026419705.1 Fischerella sp. | reverse complement strand
GCATGTAAACTGGCTTGTATTTCTCTTCTTCTATTAATTTGTCTATTTCACCTTTGAGAATACCCAGCTCTACCAAGCCTTCTGTAAGGACGCGCACGGCAGTATCGTGAACTAAATTATAAGGATTGCCTGGTTGCACTTGGGCGATCGCTTGTTTTTGCGCCTCCAAAACAATCTCGTACAGCGCCTTTTGTTCAGAGGTAAACTTACCCCCTACCGGAAATGTGCGCGTAATATCCGAGTTGTAATAATCATAGGTACAGCCAGCATCTATCAGCAGTAACTCGTTATCCTGCATTTGCCGCCTATTCTCTGTGTAGTGCAGCACGCAGGCATTTGCACCAGAAGCAATAATCGAAGGATAGGCAGGTCCCATTGCACCCCGCTTGCGGAAAATATGTTCAATTTCTGCCTGCACTTCGTACTCGTAACGTCCCGGTGCAGTAAATTTCATGGCGTGGTTGTGTGCTTCTACTGCAATATCAGCAGCTTTTCGCATCAACTCCAGTTCTGCGTCACTTTTGATTAGTCGCATGCTGTGAAGGATCGGACCAGTATCTTCAATCGCAACCGGTCCCCTACCCCGCTTGGGATAAGTCCGCATCAAGCGTTGCCAATGGTCGAGGATTTTTTCGTTAAAACTGCGATCGCGCCCTAAGCGATAATAAATCCGGTCTGCCTTTTCTAAGTACTGAGGCAATTTTTCATCCAGTTCCGTAATCGGATAAGCTTCATCCGCCCCATATATTTCCTTCGCTGCTTCTACTCCACAACGATAACCACTCCAAACTTCCTGTTCCAGATCTTTGGGTTGTACAAACAGTACAAACCGATGTTCCGGATGATGGGGCGATAAAACAGCTACCGCTTGCGGTTCGTTAAATCCAGTCAAATAAAAGAAATCACTATCTTGGCGAAAAGTGTATTCCACATCGTTGTGCATTACTGCCATTGGGGCACTACGGAAGATTGCAGTACCGTTACCAATCTTTGACATCAATGCTTCCCGACGCTGTTGATATTCTTTCTCCATAATTTTCTACTGTTTGTGATTACCTATTTTATGAAGGAAAGGGAAACTTACTAAATAACAGGTTACATATTTCTCAGCTCCATCTGTCTTGAAAATAGGGATTGGGGATTGAGGATTGGGAATTGGGGAAGAGGTATTTTTTCCTTGGTTGTGGAATTTTCGCGTGATTGAGTGACTTGAAAGTAACTCACCCGTCCTATCGAACACCCCTCTCCTTGTTAAGGGGCAAGGGGTGAGGTTTTCATTCATGGCGGTAAAATTTTTTTCATTGGGACTGCCTTATTTTGTATTCCGCATAACAAATATTACTCTTTCTGGAGTGCGAAAAAGGCTGTTAAGTAGAAATTAGGTCTGTATTAGCGTCCGTTAAAAGTCATTTAAGACAAAAAATCACTCAGAATATTTTAGTACGAGTTTCTTATTCAACTTTAAAATTCCCTATAAAAGCTGTTGAAAAAAAAGAATGTTTATTTATAAACAAATTGATTTAACTAAAAATATTTAATACTACTAAATGTTATTAGATAGCACTTGATTTTTCCTAAAAAATAACCAGCTAAACATATTTTTGACAATGAAAGCATAACAAATATTAAGAAACTCTTAAGAAGATAAATATGTTATTAATTAACACTTGAATTTACAATAAAAAAACAGTTAAAAGGTTTATGACCACTAGTCATAAACACACGCCATGTTGGATTCTATTTCTACTCGTAGTAATGCAATCCAATCAGCTCCAATCTCAACAACCGAGAACAGTGCCAGCAAGACAGATTTAACTACTCCGTCTTACTATGGGCGTTCTTCAGGAGCTGATTCTGCAGTTGCAATTCCTGGTCTGGAGAATCCTAATCCCATCTTCAACAGTGCAGCTATTTCACCAGATTTCGATGGTGATGGTAAAGATGATAAATTCTGGCGTAACTCTCAAACTGGTGAAGTCGCTATTTGGTTCATGAACGGTAGAGAAGTTCGTTCTACTGATTTTGTCAAGAATGCTGACGGTAGCAACCGAATCATGGGGGCAGACTGGGATTTTAGGATTGCCGATTTCAACGGTGATAACAAGACTGATGTACTCTGGCGCAATAAATCAACTGGTGAGAATGTCGTTTGGCTCATGGATGGCACTACAATTGCCTCTGAGGCTTCATTGGCGCAATTGGGTTCAGAGTGGACAGCTAGTATTGCAGATTTCAATGGCGATAAGAAAACTGACGTTCTTTGGCGGAACACAAATACGGGTGAAAACTCACTTTGGCTGATGGACGGTACAACAGTCACTACTCCAGCTTCTCTAGAAACTACTGATACCAACTGGATAGCTAACATCGTTGATTTCAACGGCGACGCCAAGACAGACATCTTGTGGCGCAATCAGGCAACAGGTGAAAATATCTTATGGACAATGGATGGCACAAACGCTACTGCGTCTGCTTTGCCGACACTTGGTTCGGAATGGGAAGCTACCTTTGGTGATTTTGACCTCAATTACCAAACTGACGTTCTCTGGCGCAATAAAACAACGGGTGAGAACAAAGTTTGGCTAATCAATGGTGGAAATGTCGCTACTGAAGCTGTTCTCCCTAAACTTGAGGGTACAGCTTGGAAACCACTGATTGGTGACTTTGACGGCAATGGCAAAACCGATATCTTATGGTACAACCAGGAAACTGGTCAGAACAAGGTATGGCTAATGGATGGTGCAAATGTTGTTAGTGAAACCGAAAGGAATGCACCCAGTGCTGCTTGGGTACCCAGTATCGGCGATTTTGATGGTGATGGTAGAACCGACATCTTTTCGCGTAATTACGAAACAGGTGAAAACGCCATTGTGACGATTGATAGTACCGATCCCCAGCCTTCTACTCTACCAACACTTGGTAAAGAATGGTACACTTTCTAGAAGATGACAATAAAGCTAATCGGCGACAACTGTACCTTCATGTGTAGAAAAACCTTATTTGTCGTCAATTTGCTTGGCAATGTCGCACTCATTAACAGTAAGCGCTGAAACATAAATCAAATCTGCCCAAGGATTTTCATTGATAGCGGGAGTTATTTAGGAGATTGCTAGTAAGATAGCCGACCGTTAACACCAAAAATAACTGTGCTTACTAGTAGTCCGTCAAACTAACTTTGATGAGTTGCAAGCTTCACGATTTGTTCAATCAGTCGGGAATCTGACCACTTGCAACTCTACAAATTTGAATTGCTTCATTACTAGTGGTCTGTCTCATTAGTTCTGAGGGGTTAAATAACTAACCACAAAGAACCCAAAGTACACAAAGAAAGAGGTTTAATAGAGTTGTGCAAATTTGTTTACCCAGCAAAATTAATGCGATAGACCCCTAGAGCGATCGCGCGATTTTGTGCATATACAAGTGCATCTACCACCCCCTGATTTCGTGAATCAATAGTTAAATATCAAGTTGCTTTCAAAGATATCATTATAAATTTGTGATTGAATGCAACTTGGTAACGTTATGCACATCAATAAATCAATGTATTTTCGTAGCAAAAATAGAGTAACTTTTCATCATCAATAACAGCTAAAAAAATAGTATTTGTTAATATTTAACAAAAAAAATAATACAAAAAATGTAAAAGATTTATAGCAGTTCTAAATTGAGTTGAACATAGATATTAGTAGGGACGCAATACCTTGCGCCCCTATTGTCTAATGCATGCAATTGAGAATTGCTATGTGAACACTGGTCATGAACAAACACTATGTTTGCCTCTCACAATTCTTCAAGTTTGTCTGTAGATACTAGTGCATCAAAATATGCTCAAATTGCTACAAATACTTTTGAAGACAAGGTTGTGCCCCATACTAATTTCAGCCTTGGGCGTTCCTCAGAATCGATTGATGAAAAGCAGCCTTTAGCAGCAGCAAAAAACCCCAATCCTAATACTAGATTCAGCAATGCAGCTATTGTTGCTGATTTCAACGGCGACGGCAAAACTGACAAATTTTGGCGTAACCCAGAAACTGGTGAAACTGCTGTTTGGTTGATGGATGGTACTAACCCCAATGCAGCTTCTCTAACTGCAGTTGATGCATCCTGGGACTTTGCTTATGCCGATTTCAACCGTGATAGCAAAACCGATCTCTTCTGGCGGAATAAAAACAGTGGTGAAACAGTCATTTGGCTGATGGATGGTACAAATATTGCTTCTCAGGCTTCATTACAGACAATAAATCCATCCTGGACTTTTAGCATTGCAGATTTCAATGGCGATGGTAAGAGCGATATTTTTTGGCGCAATGCTCAAACTGGTGAGAATGCCACTTGGTTTGTAAATGATACAACAGTCACAACCGCGGCATTTTTACCTCCAGCTGACGCAACTTGGAATTACACCATTGTCGATTTTAATGGCGATGGCAAGAATGATGTTTTTTGGCGCAACAATATCACGGGTGAAAACAAAGTATGGTTTATGGATGGTACAAATGCGTCGGAATATGGTTTGGCAAAATTAGAAGGTACCTGGGATTTTAGCAGTGGTGATTTCAACGGCGATGGCAGGACTGATATCCTCTGGCGCAATGCTGAAACTGGTGAAAATAGCGTATGGCTAATGAATGGCATTTTCATCAGTGGGGGTTCTCTATCGAATATGGACTCTGCTTGGAAATCTTCTATTGGCGACTTCAACGGTGATGGTAGGACAGATGTCTTCTGGCACAATGAGAATACCGGTGAGAATACCGCTTGGTTGATGGATGGTACATCAATTGCTACTGCCGCCTTTCTACCTGCAACTGACTTAGCTTGGCAACCCAGCATCGGCGACTTCAACGGCGATGGTAAGACAGATGTCTTTTGGCGCAACAACGCTACTGGTGATGATCTTATTTGGCTGATGGATGGCACCACTGCTAATAGTGTTTCTGCACCACAAGTTGCTCCCGGATGGTATGCTTACTAAAATTTTTTGGTGATAGAATATTTAGACTAACCACAAGGGGGGATTGGGAATTGGGCATTGGGAATAAGTGAAAATTATGAATATTGAATGCTGAAAGTTTCATTTCATAATTCATCATTCATAATTTTTATCCCCCTTGCCCGATGCTTTCCTATTACTTACGAACTTGAGCAGCAAACCCAGCTGCTTTAAACTGCTTTAGCTTCAAAGGAGTAGGTTGATTTGCTGGTACAGAAATTCTCAACTCAAAATCACTGATACCTGGCGGTACTTCCGCAATTGAACCGAGACGGGTGCGATTTTGCATGACTGGGTCGTTGTTGGCGTCGTAGATGCGTCCAAAAATATCTGCGTCGTAAACTGTTTTATGAGTGGCATTTTCAGCTTTGCCAGTCACAAGAAAGCAATTAGCTGCCATTGTAGTGCCACTAGTAACCGCTCCTTTTGCCATCTCTGGTGGACACTGTTTGTATGTGATGTCAAATAGCCTAATTTGTGTTAGCGCTACAACAGGGGGAGTGAACACCCACGATAATACCCCAAAAACGCAGGAAAAGAAAATAACCGTGAGCGATCGCAACAGCATAAAAGACACCATTCAGAAATCAAACAATAGCTAACTTAAAACCCAGCTTATACTATTTTGGTTGGCAGGATTTGACTTATGAAGCTGACATATACTTTTTTCAAGAATAGGGATCTTGCGTAGCTTTTATGTATTAAAAATTACATGACATTGGCTGTATTGGGATTCCCGATAATTTATATCATATCCATTGAATTAACAAGATGATTGCAAAGGCGTGTTTAGCTGATGTATTCCCCTTGGGAACTAACGATGAGCAATAAAACTTGCTCCGAGTGTATTGCTAAACCTCTATGTCATTGTATAAACATTCATTTTCAGTTTCTACAAATTTTGTAATAATTAGAAAAATAGCCCTGCAATTGCTATTGACTTATGAGACCAGATGAGATCGAAGTAGCCTTGCAAGCAGCGTTTAATCGCTGTGAAACAGCTAGCTGCCCTCTCACTGACATGCAGAAACAGATATTACTGCAAGTAATCGAGCAAATTCAGACAAACCCCGATTCTATAGTATCCGAATGTGACAATCCCCTAGATGAATTGACACCGCAAGAGTTAGAAGCATTTTTACATTTTGTCAAAGCCCAAGAGGAAAAAAATTTTTCATGGAAAGTTCAATTACTAAATGACTGGCTACAAGAAAATGACTCCAAAGAGGTACAATTTATTCGCGATCGCTACGGTTTGCAATGGCTCAATCGCATTCAGCCGTATCATTTTAACCGGTTTTCTTTTGAGAACACATTAAAACTCAAAGCTGGCGATCGCATTGAAATCTGCAATGCACTCTGGGAATGGGTACAAGACGATGGTCCCTGCACTCGCGAGTGGTTTCCCTGCATTGTCATTCAGGTAGATGAAGTTAAAAACGGTGATGATTCCTTTACTAACTGCATCATCCGCTTTCACAATGGTGCGGAATATGAAATTCAAGGCGTCTACGAATGGAATCGCTATTATTGGCGCTGGGCAAATGATGGTAAAAGGTAACAAGAAAGCAGTCCCTATGAAATAGGTTTCACAGCCAGCTATGAAAATGTATCTTTGTTGGTGTCTGAGTGTCTTGGTGGTGAAAAAAGAATGACAAGACACAAACAGAAAAATAGTCTTTTCTTCTCATGGCGGCTATTTAAAAGTCGAAAGATGTTTTCGTAAAGCTTGACGCATCACATCCACAGGTACAGTTTCCCGTTGCAACCAGATTTTCAGTGCTGCTGCGCCTTGTTGGACTAGCATTTCCAATCCATCTATGGCGATTGCGCCCGCCTGTTGCGCCTGTTGCAAAAATTTCGTCGGGTTAGGAGTATAAATCAGATCGTAGGCGATCGCACCTGGTTGCACATCTGCCATTTCTTCTGCACTTAGAGGCGATTCTTCAACCTTGGGATACATGCCAATGGGAGTGGTGTTGACTAACACGTCTGCTTGTGAAATTAACCGCGGCAATTCTTCCCATTTGTGGATGTTAAGATTAACTGCTAGAGGTGAATTTTCCCAGCTCTTGCGAAATTCTCTTAAGCGTGGCACGTTGCGCCCAACAACATGAATTTCTCTACAACCCAACTGAGTACAACCTGCTACAACAGCTCTTGCTGCACCACCGTTACCCAAAATCAGCGCAATTTTCTGACTCCAATCTTGGTGATATGTTTGCAAAGGGGCAACGAATCCTTCCACATCAGTATTTGTACCAAGCCATTGGTTATCTTTACGTACAACTGTATTAACTGCTCCCACCGCTTGAGCAATAGGTTCGATCGCTGATAAAAAAGGTAATACTGCCTGCTTGTGAGGAATTGTAACACTAAACCCGACAACCCCAATAGCGGCAAAACCTGCAATAGCGGCTTGTAGATCTTCTGGTTTAATCGCAAAGGGGAGGTAGATGTAATCTAGTCCTAACTGAGCGATCGCCGCATTGTGCATCACTGGTGATAGTGAATGCTCTACTGGATACCCAATTACTCCTAGCAATTTGGTTTTGCCTGTAATTAATTGTTGCATTTCCTTAAGAAATTGAACCGCCTGAACACCAAGGACAATCAAAAATGAGAAACTTGTTTTTGGCGCTATGAGACTGTAAATGATCAGCCTAGCATCTGCAAAAGCTGAAATAAAATTATTAAAATTAATAAAATATCCTTAATATTTATTTAGAATCATGCAGGTAACGACAGCCTTCTCTACAACCCCAATTCCCGGCAAATATTGGCAGTGGCGAGGGCATAATGTTTACTACGTACAAGCAGGAAAACCCCAGCCCCAACGTCCACCCCTGTTATTAGTACACGGTTTTGGCGCTTCTTGCCATCACTGGCGCAAAAACATTGCCGAACTGTGTAACGATTTTGAAGTTTGGGCGATCGACTTGTTGGGGTTCGGACGTTCAGCCAAGCCAAAATTGGAGTACAGCGGTAACTTGTGGCGCGACCAACTGTATGACTTTATTTGGGAAGTAATAGGTCAAAAAGCAGTACTAGCAGGTAATTCCCTGGGTGGTTACGCCAGCTTGTGTGTTGCAGCCCAACGTTCTGATGCAGTAGCTGGTTTGGTGTTACTCAACAGTGCAGGTCCGTTTAGCGAAAACCACCCTACAGCTGAACCGGAAGCATTGCAAACTCAAATTGAACCACCCCAACAGCCAGAACCATTGCAAAAACTGCTGGGTGATGTTGTCAAGTGGATTTTTCAACAACCTTTAGCCCAGTTTCTGTTATTTCAATACATACGGCAAAAGAGAACTATTCGGCAAACCTTAGAGAAGGTTTACCTTGACAAAAGCGCGATTACAGACCAATTAGTAGAAGAAATTTATCGCCCTGCTTGCGAGCCGGGTGCTTTTGATGTGTTTTCCTCGGTCTTCAGAACTCCCCAAGGAGAAAAAGTTGATATCCTCCTAAAGCAATTAACTTGTCCGCTATTACTGCTATGGGGAGAAGCCGATCCTTGGATGCAAGCGAGAGAACGTTCTTTGAAGTTTAGAAAATACTATCCTGAACTAACAGAACACTTTTTACATGCCGGCCACTGTCCTCATGACGAAGTTCCAAATCAGGTCAATTCCTTACTACGAGATTGGGTTTGTTCGATAGTTATGAGTTAGTAGTTAGTAGTTAGTCGCTGGTGGCTAGTTGTCTAGAAACTCAAAAACCTGGTCAAAAGTGACCAGGTTTTGCAAACTCCTTAATAATCAAATTGATGTTCTCGTTGAAGTTTAGAAAAACAGAGACAACTAGGGTGGACATCACTAGCAGCAAACCCAGCATATTTTCGTTTTTCCGCTTCGGGATTTGGCTTCCCCTTACTTCCATATTAGGGAAATATGCCACTTAAATTTTTATTATGCTGAAGGCTTGCTTGGGCTTCATGACGGGGGACACCGAGTCATTTGCCCATTCAGTTTGGTTATGCCTTATTTGGTGTCCTATTTAGTAAATTATCACTTCAAAAATAATTAGCAAGATGCTTTTAACTGAAGTTTACGAGTCTTTAAACTTCTCAACACATCAAGTTGGCATAAATAAATGTAAATGTATTTCTCGTATTGGCTGTTAGTGGTTAGTAGTTAGTAGTTAGTAGTTTCTAACAACCACTATCCACTAGCCACTATCCATTAACTACTAACTAATTCCAATTCCACATGACTGACAAACTATTATCCAAATGGTCGGTGACGATACGTCCTATAGCATCAATTTCTTGAAGTTCAGCCTGTGAAAGTTGGATCGCTGCAGTCCGGGCGTTGTCTGTTGCTTGTTGGGGATAGCGTGCGCCTGCGATCGCATGAGTTTGCGGTTGGGCTATTAACCACGCCAGCGCTAATTGAGCAAGACTGCACTGGTGACGTTCTGCAATTGGACGTAATTTTTCTAAAGCTTGTTGGGCGCGGATAAAGTTTTCTCCTTGAAACAGTACATTTTTAGCACGGTTATCTTGAGGGTCAAATTTATGACCAGGGGAAAATTTGCCTGTTAATAACCCTTGTGCTAGCGGTGAGTAGGCAAGGATGGATATATTATTTTCTATACAATATGGCATGGCATCCTTTTCTACCTGCCGCCAGAATAGGGAATAGGGCGGTTGCAAGCTATCTATACGTCCGTAGTTGGCTGCTTCTTCTAACTGGGCGCGGGAAAAATTAGAAACACCGATCGCTCGGATTTTACCTTGCTCTTTCAGGTGGTTGAGGGCGCTCATGGTTTCCTCTATCGGGACTATTTCACTGTTAAACGCACCAGCAGGCCAATGAATTTGGTAAAGGTCGATGTAGTCAGTTTTGAGATTTTTCAAAGAGCGATCGCAAGCCTCGATGACTTGATCGTACTTGAGATGGTTGGCAAAAACCTTAGTAGCATACTCGACTCGATCGCGCACATCAGATAAAGCTTCGGCAACAATTCGCTCTGAGTGTCCGTCACCATAGACTTCAGCAGTATCTATGGTAGTGATACCGGCTTCAAATGCTGCACGTATGGTTTTAATCGAGTCCGCATCTTCAATTCCCACCCACATTCTTTTACCGGCTTGCCAAGTGCCCATGAGAATGGGTGTAATTTTCACATCCGATTTCCCCAATTGACGCTTTTCCATAAATACTCCTGGAATTCATCTCCACAGATAGTGACATAGTGTATCGATCTTGGCGTCAAATAAAATCGGAGTTAAAGTAGATGCTTATGGTGACTACAACTTTTCACGCACTCAAAGAATGGGCAGTTGCCGTCACTGCTTTAGAAGCAGGCAAAACAATCATGCTGCTTCGCAAAGGCGGTATCCACGAACGCAACGGACGCTTCCAAGTTGCCCACGATCGGATTTTGCTCTACCCGACTTACGAACATCAACAGCCTTTTCTACTAAAAGCAGAATATGCTCATCTTGTTTGTCCTGTCACACCAGGTTGGCGTCCAGAAACACTTCGCATTGGCAGTTGGGCAAAAATAACTGATATTTTTCCTGTCAATGACGAGTCAATAGTTAGCGCCTTGCTTCCCTTTCATATTTGGAACGAGCTTTTTATTAGCGATCGCCTGAAATGGAAAGTGCGCCAGCCATTATATATTCTGCTGTTGCGGACTTACAAACTACTCCAAGTTCAGGAAATTCCCTATCTGCCAGAATATGGAGGTTGTAAGTCATGGATTGATTTAGCTCAAGCTATTGATATACAAAAATCAGAACCAGTTTTATCTGATTCCACTTACTCTCAGCTAGTAACAGCAATTCGCGATATCGTCGGTGACAAGTTCTATGCGCCATGCGTTTGAGGTAAATAGCAAGCATAGTCGTTGTTGAATCCTGATTTAGAGGATCGAACCTTTCCAGGCAGAATTTGCACCATCTGACAAAGTGCAGTTATATCTTTAAGCAGCGACAAAAGGCTATTTCTCTTGCTAATTAGCCTCGCTGCAGGCATGAACAGATATCTGATCGGATAGCTTGATGTAAAGCTATCATCAATAAAATCGTAGTCGTTGATACACCCCAGTTTTTTTACAGCACTTAACATGATTTGAACATAGTTGTTTTGTTATTGCTACTTGTTTTCTATGAAAGCGTTTTGACGATCGCCCCTTCAGGCAAGGCATCGGCAGCTGAAGGCATAGAAGGTATGCCATCAAAAAGCTGTCCAAACTGGCTTTAAGAACCCTACTCCCTCTCCGATCGGCGTGGTCTTAAATTTTAATTGCCTTCTGCATAGCAGCCTTGTTCAACACTCAAACCTAGGAAAGAAATATTCGATGGCACGCATCTATCTAAAATGAAGCAAAAAGTACCGCACCGGGGTGAAGTTGAGCTTGACAAAATTCTGCTATTATGCATCTAAAGCAAAACACAAAGGAGTTTGCCATGCATCGAAGAATGTGCTGGTTATCTGCATCTGGTGACAATGGGGAAAAGATTTTGCATTTGCAAACTGCACCCAATGAACCCTGGCGTCCTTATACGACTTTTCGCCAATTTGCAGTACCAGATTACAACATACCAGGCGGTTCTAAAGGTTGGGCAACCTACCAAAAACTTTTGAAAGCTGGTTGGACTCTAGTACCTACTGCACTAGCAAATGAGTTTTCTACATCAGTCGCTCCAGTAGAGCTTTAATATTAGGTTGTAATATCAGGTTTAGTTGCATACTTATCATTGTGATGAATATGGGAACGCGATCTTTTTTGAATGATAAGTAGTAAGAAGAACTTGATATGGAGTCAAAAATTATGTATTTGGAAAAACTTTGCCATTGATTAATTTATAGTTAAAAGCCTCTGGGGGAACCTTCGCCACGCGGATCGGCTGCTCCTTCTAAGGTTCCCTCCGGTGTGAGTGCGATCGCGTTAACATTACCCCAAGGTGTGGTTTCTTGCTTAAATTTATGCCCCCGGCGCTGTAATTCGACTACAGTCAGAGCATCAAAAACGAAAGGTTCTAGTCGCAATTCATCGGGAAGCCACTGATGATGGAAGCGGGGAACAGAAACGGCTGCGCCCACATCCATGTTGTATTCCAGTACATTCAGGATGACCTGCAACACTTGAGTGATAATGGTTGCACCACCAGGCGCACCCACTAGCAGGCGGAGGCGATTGTTTTCCGTGACAATTGTCGGAGTCATACTAGAGAGGGGTGTTTTGCGTGGTGCGATCGCGTTAGCTTCATTACCCACCAAACCAAAAGCATTGGGTACTCCCGGCGCAACAGCAAAATCATCCATTTCGTTGTTAAGTACAATCCCAGTTCCATCTGCAACGATGCCGGCTCCAAATCCTGTGTTAATAGTGAAGGTAAGACTGACTGCGTTGCGTTGTGCATCCACTACATTCAAATGACTGGTTTCTGTGGACTCGTGGCGAGGTGTATTTAGTATCACAGATAAATCAGCAGATGAGGTAAAGTTTTCTCCCCATCTCCCTTTGGTTTTACTAAACCTTTGTAGCATCTTTATATCTGCTGGCTTTACCTCACTAGCAGCCCTGGCCCTACTCATCTTAATTTCCGCACGGCGGAGTCGGGCGTAAGCGGGATCGATCAGTTGTTGTACTGGTACTTTGACAAAATCAGGATCGCCTAAAAATTTTGAGCGATCGGCATAAGCAATTTTCATTGCTTCCACCATCAAGTGAATCGCATCAGGATGACGCCAACCTAAAGATTTTAAATTAGTTGTACCGATAATATTTAACATTTCTAATAGGTGAACGCCTCCGGATGAAGGAGGTGGCATTGAGCAAACTTTAGCATGGCGAAAATTGCCACAGACAGGATTGCGCCAAATGGGTTTATATAACTTCAAGTCTGCTAGAGTAATTAAACCACCGTTTTTGGACATGTCAGCAGCAATGGCACGGGCGATATTTCCGGTGTAAAAACTGCGCGGATTGCGAGAAATTTCTGTTAGACTCCGTGCTAGATCTCGCTGCACCAGTTTTTCTCCTGGTTGATATAAATCTCCCTGGCGAGTGAAAATAGCCCGCGCCGCTGGGTTGTTAAGAATGACATTTTTGCGGTTTTCATACTCTGGTATGGAACGCCAAGTTACGTGAGAACTAAGGATAAAGCCATCTTTTGCCAGAGCGATCGCTGGTTTTAGCAATTCTCGCCACGGCAGCTTACCATAACGACGATGAACTTCATACAGTCCCGCTACCGTTCCTGGTGTCGCCACTGCCAAATAACCATTTACACTTGCATTCGCACGCACTTTGCCTTTTGCATCTAAATACATATTTCTTGTCGCTTTTAGAGGTGCGCGTTCGCGAAAATCTAAGGCTCTAATTTCCCCTGTCTTTGAGTCCCGCAACAGCAGAAAGCCTCCGCCACCAATTCCCGCAGAAAACGGTTCTACCACTGAAATAACAAAAGCCGTCGCTACCGCTGCATCTATGGCATTACCGCCCTTGCGTAACATTTGTAATCCTGCATCACTAGCAAGAGGATGTGCAGACACCACCATTCCCTTTTGCGCACGTAAGGGTAAGACAATGCTAGCGGATATCTGTTTTTGGTTACAAAATAGTAATGCAGTCACGCACAAATAAAAAACAAAACCTGAAAACCGCGTATATAGCGTATATAGGTAAAACTGACGCATTGACTTCTAGTACTGTTTTGGTCAAGTATAGGGCTTACGCCAGTATCACACAGATAGCGTACAGCTAGAAACCTTGCATCTTGATTATTTGAGGGCAGGCGAACGCTGGCTAGGGGCTAGCCCTGTCAAGGTGGGTAAAAAACGAACCATTATCTCAGTACAGAAGACTATTTTCCTCTTAGTGTCTTAGTGTTTCAATCATTGTTTTTTTCACCACCAAGACACTAAGACACCAAGAAAAATCTATTCCCAGACTCACACTTTGACAGGGATGGTGTAGGAGCATAGGCGGAAGATGAGAGTTATCCTCCGTTCTTAGCTGTCAGTTGCGAAGATAATTTTTTGTAACTATTTATAACAATTTTTCAGATTTTCTTCTTTAAATATGTCATCATAGGTGATAACAATTGATTCGGTGATGTGTTTGTTTTTGGTATTGACAGGCTTTCCCTTTTTGCTATTCACAGACTTGTCTCCGAAATCTAAATCTATACACTCTTGTGATTTTGGAGACAATTTATGTCAGTTTATGTAGGCAATCTCTCTTATGAAGTTACGGAAGAGGCTCTGAACGCTGTTTTTGCAGAATATGGTTCTGTAAAGCGGGTGCAGTTGCCCATCGACCGTGAAACAGGTCGTCTGCGCGGCTTTGGTTTTGTGGAAATGAGTACAGACGCTGAAGAATCAGCTGCGATTGAGGCTCTGGATGGTGCTGAGTGGATGGGTCGCGACCTCAAAGTCAATAAAGCTAAGCCCAGAGAAAACAGAAGTTCGTTTGGTGGCGGTAATCGCAGAAATAACAGCTTCCGCGATCGCTATTAAGCGGTGTTATACAGAGAGCGAGATGTAGACCCGCTCACGCGGCTGACTGCAGGAACTAAGTAACCAAGGCACTAAGCAAATACAGGCTTTTCTCTTTATAGATCCTTATTGAATCTACAAGTGGTTTGCCAAAGCAACTTTGCGGGGTTTGTGGTTGGCGCTTTCGCGCTGAAGCGCTAACTACGAACAATACTTACCCAGCAATTTTGGTTTGGTGGAGTACTAAAGGCTCAAGCATTTCTGCCTGAGCCTTTTCCATTCAAATTAAAACTCTCCTGCTAATGCGGCAACGCATCGTTCGCAAATCAGGGGATGTTCGGCATTTTCTCCCACATGGGTGGAGTAATTCCAGCAGCGATCGCATTTTTGTCCTTCTGCTTCCAGTACACCAATTCCCCATGCATCTGCCTGCAAGTTATATTTTGATCCTTGCAGTTGTTGTGGTGTATCCACAATTTCTACCTGGGAAGTGATCAACAGGTAGCGCAGTTCGTCCACACCGTTGCTGGTGTCCTTATCCAATGATTTGATCGCTGCACGTAACTGTTCATCAGCTATATAGAGTAAGATTTTCGCTTCTAGGGAAGAACCGATCATTTTTTCTACCCTAGCTTGCTCTAACACCTTATTAACATCAATGCGGATTTCTCGCAGTTGTTGCCAGAATGCTGCTAGTTCTGGGTTATGCCATTTTTGGTCAAATTGCACCCAACCAGCTTCAAACACTGATTTATAAGGGGTTTTGTAGGGGAGATATTGCCAAATATCTTCGGCTAAGTGACATAGCACAGGTGCGATCGCTTTTGCCAAATTTTCCAACGCATGCCAATACACTGTCTGACAGCTGCGGCGGCGGAAAGCATTGGCATGACTGATATAGAGCCTATCTTTGCAGATATCCATATAAAAGTTGGATAAGTCTACCACGCAGAAGTTCTGGACTGTTTGGAAAAAGCGGAAGAATTGCAAGCTGTCGAAAGCCTCTGTAACTTCTTGGAATACCTCTGTGATTCGATGCAGCATGTATTGATCTAGCTGCGGCAATTGTTCATAGGGTACAGCATTTTTTGCTGGATCAAAATCATGCAAGTTACCCAGTAAGTTTTTGGCGGTGTTGCGAAACTTATTGCGGATATCAACAAGTTGTTTGATGATATTACCACCCAAGCGCACATCGGAGGAATAATCTACCGACGACACCCACAACCGCAACACATCAGCACCGTAGGCTGGGTCTTTTTTCTGGTCTTTTCCTCCCTCGATGACAACGGCTGGATCGATCACATTCCCCAACGACTTACTCATCTTCCGCCCTTGCTCATCTAGAACAAAACCATGCGTCAACACAGTTTTGTAGGGCGCAATGTCGTTAACCGCCACACTGGTAAGCAAACTTGACTGGAACCAGCCCCGATGTTGGTCTGAACCTTCTAGGTACATATCTGCTGGGTAGCGCAATTCTGGACGCTGCTTGACTACAGCTGCCCAAGATGAGCCAGAATCAAACCAGACATCCATCGTATCCATACCTTTGCGGTAGGTGCGGCCGTTGTGGCGGTATTTTTCCGGTAACAACTCCTCTACGG
>JANZYY010000015.1:6637-6927 GCA_026419705.1 Fischerella sp. | reverse complement strand
CGGGAAGTTCCCACCAAGCATCAGAACCTCTTTGGGCAAAGATTGCTTGCACGTGGGCGATCGTTTCTTCATTCAGTAGTGGTTCCCCGGTGGCTTCGTCATAGAACACAGGAATTGGCACTCCCCAACTGCGCTGGCGGGAGATACACCAGTCTGAACGTTCAGCCACCATCGGTGTAATTCTATTTTCACCTTGGGGCGGAATCCATTTCACAGTGGCGATCGCTTTCAGGGCTTGTTCTCGGAATCCTTCCACAGAAGCAAACCACTGTTCTGTAGCGCGGAAAATT
>JANZYY010000015.1:0-6627 GCA_026419705.1 Fischerella sp. | reverse complement strand
GTACTTATGAACGTAGGGTTCTTCTTTCAGCAAGGAACCCGCCGCCATGAGTGCATCAATTACCGCCTGATTACCATCACCAAGCACATTCAACCCAGCAAATTGTCCCGCTTCCTCAGTAAAGTCACCATTGTCATCCACTGGGGCGAGAATAGGCAGTCCATAACGCTGACCGACAATGTAGTCTTCTTGACCGTGACCGGGGGCAGTGTGCACTAACCCGGTACCAGACTCAGTGGTAACGTAATCACCACCAATCACAATCGGACTTTCGCGTTCGTACAGAGGATGTCGGTAGGTAGAATGTTCTAAATCTTTACCTTTGAATGTGGTTTTTACGGTTAATCGAGTGCCGAAAGTGGCTGAGAGGCGTTCTACCAAATCAGCAGCAACGATGAGGTAGCGGAACCTCATTCCCCCAGTCCCCCTTTCCGCTTGCAAACAGGGGTTGGGTTCAACTTCTACAACTGCGTAGTTCAGTTCAGGGTTCACTGCTACTGCCAAATTTCCGGGAATTGTCCAAGGTGTTGTCGTCCAGACTGCGACACCCAACTCTGGCAAAAACTTACCCAGCACAGATTTCACCGCCTCCGCCAAACTCGTCACCTCAAAAGCAGCATAGATGCTGCGAGAAGTGTGCCCTTCTGGATACTCCAACTCAGCTTCCGCCAGGGCGGTTTTGGAACTGGGACTCCAGTGAACCGGTTTCAAACCACGATAGATGTAACCTTTTAACACCATCTGCCCGAACACGCCGATTTGCGCTGCTTCGTATTCCGGCGTTAAGGTTAAATAAGGATGTTCCCAATCTCCCCAGACACCGTAACGCTTGAAACATTCGCGCTGTTCGTTTACGGTTTTGAGGGCAAATTCTCTCGCTTTCTGTCGCAGTTGTAAAGGCGTCAAGTTTTGCCGTTCAGCAGCTTTCATGTTCTGCAAAACTCTAAGTTCAATCGGCAATCCGTGACAGTCCCAACCGGGTACGTAGCGAACTTTACGCCCGCGTAGCAATTGGTAGCGGTTAATAATGTCTTTGAGAATTTTATTTAAAGCATGACCAATATGCAGAGAGCCGTTAGCGTAGGGTGGCCCGTCGTGCAGTATAAATAAATCACCTGGATTGTTTTCTGAGAGGCGCTTGTAAATTTGATTCTCTTCCCAGAATTTTTGGATTTCGGGTTCACGCTTGCTGGCGTTTGCCCGCATATCAAATTTCGTCTTGGGTAGGTTTACAGTATCTTTGTAGCTTCCAGTTTCTGTCACAGTTTCATGCCTGAATTAGCAGCAAAGGATGTTCCAAATAATTATAGAATCCAGGCGCCCGGAACGGCTAACCATTACAAGAAGGTACTCGAATTGTTTTTGAGGTATTACCTCAAAGGTAATTTTGTAGTCTAACGGCTAATACCGATTCTCCATGAAGATGCGCTTGATCTTCGTTAAACGAACCACATAGACGCACCTTCTTCGCCTTCCCGTAGAGTAGGACACAAAGAGCGCAAAGAAGGAGAATGCTAGCCTGATGGTGGTAAAGGAGTAATTATTAATTATTAAGTGCAAGTTTACAGAGAATTGGTATAAGCTAGGCAGATTCAACACCCCACAGTCAATTTAGTAGGGCTTCATATTCGTCATGAGCACCTATCCAAAACCAGTAATCATCATCACCTTTTTTCAAAGCCAATGCCTAATAGCCAGCACTAACACGTGCAGACCAAAGATTATTGCCTACTTTCTTGAAGTTTAGACAAGGATACAACGGATTTTCTTTTAAAGTTAATATGCTTTTTGAGCTTGTTCCTTCACTTCTGGAGATAACTCTGCATAGGCTTTCCAGAAATCAATAGTTGTGAAGGACTTCATCGAGGTCTCTCACTGTGTTAGCTGCAATGTCGGCTTCTGCTTTGGCAATTAGATGATTCAATTTTCCTGATGCTAAATCAGCTTCAATTTGCCGATTCCACATCTCATCCAAATAGTTCTGAAGCCAAACTGCAAGTTGGTGAATGTCATTATTCTGGCAGTTGTTCGATCGCTGCTTCCATCTCTTGACAGGGTAGTCATAGAAAAGCCCATGCTCGAAATTAACTCTATGGTATTTTGCTACTGATAATTTCGTCATTTGTGATGATGCGATGGGGTTCTGTTGACTTACCATATAATCTCACTCTATACAAATACAAAATGCACTATTGCGCCATCTAAGATGAAGCTAGACAGAGCAATAACTTTAAGGTTTCACAAGGAAATTGCTCAGGCTGACGCTACATGAACGACGTTATATAGATGGAATTCATTGCGGGCTAAACCTTCCCCATACGGCCGAGCTGGATTGAACCCAGGCTGCTGGAGAATCGCCTCGAATGCTTCTTTGCTTTCCCATTGACCATAATTGAACATGCGCGTCCCGTCTAAACTGCGATGAAATGTTGCTGAAATCAGCCCTGGTGAATTATTCATCGCCCGTTCAAGTTCGGCCGTTGTTCGCTTCACCATCTCCGGTTGGTTAGATGGTATCATCCGAAACTCAGCCACATGCGTAATGCGATCGCCTTCAACAATTTCAACGTCTGCCAATAAAGATCTACTAGCAGAAACTTCCAACTGATGAGAATCAGGAGGAAAAAATCTGCACCATTATCACTCCTTAAGCATTATTCGCTTGTATGATTTGATTTCATGCACGGCAATGCTTCCAAGTATCTGTTTTTCGCTAGACTAACAATAAGTCACTCACACCTAATTGTTGCGATTATGGAATCAATAATCGTGGTCGCCATTGTCATTGGTTTCGTGCTACTGTTTCTGCCACGCTCAAAGTCATCATCGAAACCGAAAAGCTGTAATTGCCCACTTTACGATACATGTCAGCATAAACAATCGATCGACAAAATTATGGCTGGCGATCGCGGAAACACCCGTGACTCAACTGACTAAAAGTGTCAAATATTTTGATGCAACTCAATTCAAGCATTCTTTCCAGGAGACAGAAAGCCAAAAGCCTATTTGATAAACTTAATAATGTTCCGCTTCCTGCTTTCTGACCTTTTTATACTCATTTAACTGGCGCGATCGCTCGGCGGTGTTTGCTCAGTTTGCTCAGGCGGTGCTTCTGCTGGTGGAGCAAGTTCAGTCTCGGGAGCAATTTCTTCCACAGGAGTTTTTTCTATTTCTGCTGCTATTGCTTCTGCTTCTGCAGCAGCTTCTTTAGCAGCTTCTGCCAATTCGGCTGATGGAGGATGGGGTGGAATTGCTTCCGGTACGCTCTCGGTTTTGGCTTCTATGTCTGTAGTTGCAAGTGTCTGTGTGGGCTGTGTGGGTTGTTCTGTAGTGGTGACAGCTTCTGGTGGTTGTTCAACAGCTAGTTTTTCTGGGGGTTGAGGAGTTGCAGGTGTCTTTTGACTTGTAGTCTGTTGTAGCCGCTCTTTCACTCCAGAGAAGATACCACCAATACTATTTTGGCTAGGAATTAGTATTGGTTTATTTGCCTTGTATGCAGCATTAACAGAACGTGTGATTGTAAACGAGCAAGGAATTCAGGTAGTTTATCCCAACTGGGTACCGCGTTTTTTTCGTAAAGGTTGGTCGTTACCTTGGTCAGATGTGAAACAGTTAAAACCGCGTACTACTGGACAAGGAGGAGTGGTTTACTATTTTCTTACTCACGAGGGAAAAGCTTATTTACTGCCGATGCGTGTTGCGGGTTTTTCCCGGTTGGTAAAATTGGTGCAAGAAAATACTGGCATTGATACTACCGATGTCTATCCCTTAGCCCAAGCTTGGATGTATTTAATTTTACTTTGTTTTACACTATTGCTGTTGTTGGTGGATGCTTGGACAATTGTCACTGCCTTAACGGGGGGTAATATAAGTTGAGGCGTTGCACAAATAGCAGAATGCAGATACTTTAGAGCTTCCTGAAGGTATGATTGAACCACTAAGTCACAAAGACACCAAGATTTATATTTTGTAAAGCTCGATCGGAATTTACTAAAGGTTAATTTGGAAACTTTCTCACAACCAAAACTCAGACTAGAAAAAGTTAGTCTATATACAAGTTTGCAAGGAAACCAGCAAGGATACCCGATATTACAGGATATTTCTTTTGAGGTATTTGAAGGCGATCGCCTTGCCATTGTCGGCCCATCGGGTGCTGGAAAAACTTACTTGCTACGCCTCCTCAACCGTTTGAGCGAACCCACTAGCGGCAAAATTTATCTGGAAAATCAGGAGTACAGTCAAATTCCTGTTTTACAGTTACGCACGCGCATAACACTCGTTCCCCAAGAGTCGAAATTATTGGGAATGACAGTAAAAGAAGCTTTGGCATATCCTTTAGTTTTACGTGGTTTGCCCAAACAGACTATTCAGCAAAGAATCAGTAATTGGGTAGAACAGTTACACATACCCAATGATTGGTTGGGAAGAACAGAAGTGCAGCTTTCTGGTGGACAGCGCCAATTAGTGGCGATCGCGCGTGCACTAATCATCCAACCATCGATTTTATTATTAGACGAGCCAACCTCTGCTCTTGACGCTGGTACAGCTTCTCGTGTGATAGCAGCCATTACTCAGTTAGCTCAAAGTCATCAGACTACAATTCTAATGGTAAATCGCCAGCTAGACATAGATGAAATGTTTTGCACGCGGCTGTTGCACTTGCAACAAGGACGCCTGCTAGCAAATCAAAAAGCCTCTGATGTAGACTGGCTGAAATTAAAACAAAGCTTGTTGCAAGCAGAAGCACAAGCTGCTGAAGAATGGATTTAGTTATTTGTTGTTGGTTGGTGGTTGGTGGTTGATGCTTGATTGTTCCATAAACGCGCCAGAGGCTTCCTACAGGAAGGGTACAACAAACAACAAACAACAAACAACCAACAACAATTATCTTTGAGTGCTAAGCGTTGAACGTTGACTGTTGAATCTTTCTGTCGTTAATTTTGCGGGTGACTGTGGCAAATTAGAATTCAAAATTTCCATATTAAACCGATATCCTACGTTACGAATTGTTTGAATTAAGCTTGGTTGTCGCGGATCGAGTTCTACTTTCTTTCGCAGCGATAAAACGTGAGTATCAATGGTGCGAGGGTTATCAATCGCATCGGGCCAAGCACGACGTAGTAATTCCGATCTACTTAAAGGTACTCCTCCTGCTTGCGCTAAAACATACAGCAAACTGAATTCTTGGGGCGTTAAGTCTATAAATTCTCCTTGAAAACGGACACGGCGCTGCACTAAATCAATTTGCAAGGTTCCATAATCCAAATAAGCGGGAGCAACGGGTGTACGGTTACGCCGAATTAGCGCCTCTACCCGTGCTAAAAACTCCTGCATCCCAAATGGTTTACAGAGGTAGTCATCCGCCCCCGCTTTCAAACCAGCAACAATATCAGCTTCATTACTGCGAGCAGATAGCATTAAAATTAACGGCTGCTGTTGGCGATGCAACCATCGGCAAAATTCAATGCCATCTCCATCAGGTAAGTCCGCATCTAAGATTACTAGTGTTGGCTGGTGGCTTAAAAAAACTTCCCTTCCCTGGTAAATACTTGCAGCTTGATGCACCCGATGGTCTAATTGTTGCAAGTGCCAGCCAAGCAACGACCTTAGATGGGGATTTCCCTCTACGATTTCAATACAAACCGAACCCACGGTGGTAAGACCCCTTAGCGTGCATGACTTTCAAAGTAACAAAGCCTCTATCTTAGGTTTTGTAATCCTTGTTACTTCAATTGCCATTAATTTTTAATTTTCCCATGCAAAAGCTAACAAGTCATTTAACCCAAAGCCTTATCCAAAGCCAAATTAGTAATATCTTTAAATTTTTGTTATAATTACTGAAACTTTTTCTATTTAAGTGCCTGCTTCCACAAAGGCATCTTCTACCAAAAATAATTACCAAAGACACACTTTGTCCGCACAGTGAAAGCAGATACTATTACCCTCAAAACTATAGGCACATTAGTAGGGTGCAGAGGTGCTATTTGCAGACCTAAATATAACAATAACTTACCGACTTATCAGATTCCTGTGTTTCTGGAATAGGATCGAATCAGACTGTAACTGCTAGCGGGTATTCCCCACAGCAGAAGATAGGGATTTTAAATTGATGCCAAACTGAAATGTACTTCACATTTCAGCTTGGATAATTTACAATTCTCATTCCAAAGAGATTTTTATAGCAGTATGCTCCAAGACACACAAACCATCCGCTATTACCAAAGACTAACTGACGCCTTCGTCGAGTTATGGAATCGCGGTTATCGCACCGATGATATGCGGATGTATTTGGATGGTTATCTAGCCGCGCTGCGACACGGTAATGCCATTGAACCATATTTGATTCATCGCTTAGAGGAGGAAGCTACCCGCTACTTGTACGATGTATCGAATTTCACAATGACACAAACTGAGCCGGAGCCAGACTACCATAGATGACTATGAAACAGTCACAGATGCTCACGCCTGATTGACGCAGATAATTATAGCACGTTATCCACCCAAGTCAATCACGGCAACGGCGTGAAATTTGTAAAATCTTACAATTAAAAAACATCCCCTCTGTGAATGTGGACATTTCGGCAGGGGGGATTTTTGGTTATTTAATTAGTTAGTGGGGTTAATGGT
>JANZYY010000161.1:6056-9957 GCA_026419705.1 Fischerella sp. | reverse complement strand
GTATGCTGTTCCTGGTGCTTTCATCGAGCGAATACCCACACCTTTGACTTTGTCTGTAAATAAACCTTCTCCAATGATCCAATCTGCTGCTTGTGCAGTCTGTTTTTTTACCCACTGTTTCACCAATGAGCCGAAGACATCAGAGAACGATTCATTTAGCGCCCCAGACTCGCCAAAATATATGAGACCAGCTTCATACTGAGTAACACCGTGTGTTAACTCATGTCCGATAATATCAACACATTTGGTAAAGCGCTGAAAGATTTCGCCATCACCATCACCATAAACCATTTGGTCGCCATTCCAAAAGGCGTTATCGTATTTGACACCGTAATGCACAGTCGAGTCTAAACGCAGCCCTTTGTCATCGATAGAATTTCGTTCGAACACCTGATAGTATAAGTCATAGGTTGCTCCAGCAGCATCATAAGCTTCGTCGACTGCATCATCTCCGCTGGGAGGTTCGCCTTCATGACGCACTGGCGTACCAGGAAGTTCTTCAGTACCTTTAGCATCAAAAATTGTACGATGTTTCTCACCGGGAGAAACTGCAAAATTGATATTACCGACTACGTTTCGTCGTCCTCGAAACTGCGCGGAAACGTTTAATGTATGAAATGCCCATCTACGTTGTTCGGGACTACCATTCACTGCAATATTTTCTAGCATGTAGGGTGGCACAATACAACAAATAGGGCATCTAGAATATAGTTGATGCTTACACCCAAACCTCAATGATTTTTTTTGATTTCGAGCCATCCCAAAAATCTCCTTTTTGTGAAAGTGATGGCAAACACTAGTTTTAACTCCACTGTCAAAATGAGCAGAAAACCCCATCAAACAGCGAGTTTTTAATTTGTGTTTTTCCAGATATTTTCTACTCTTGATTTTCAACAGATTCGCTACTCAATCACAGTACCCTTTGAGGGTAATTTTATGTTGGGGTATCGCATCAAAAAACAAGGTAAACTTTTAAGTTGTAATTTTGAGTTGAAATCCTGACTTTATTCTGCAACACTTTTTCATATACCCAACGGATTTATATAATACTTCCGAGCAACCGTGTTTGTGTTATTCTTTACTTTTTTTTAATTACAAATTTAACTATAAAACTTATATATATTTAAAAGTTGTCTCCTAAGATGCACATTTTATAATCTTGATACAGCAAGGGTTTTAGAACTCCCAAAAGCTGCGAGGCACGAAATAAGTTTACTTTGTGTCTTTGTGTCTTTGTGGTTCAAAATTACCACCAAGACACCAAGACACCAAGTCAATTTCTAGGTTTTATTTACATTCTTTCTAAAACCTGAATACCTAGCAAAGACAACCCTAGTTTTAGGGTTCTCGCTGTTAAATAACACAGCGCCAGCCGCGATGTCCGTACTGGTTCCTCAGATTTGAGAACGGGGCAATTTTCGTAGAACTTGTTAAATTTATCGCTCAGTTGATACAAGTATTCGCATAATCGGTGTGGCAGTAAATCTTGCTCAACATTATCGATGATTTCGTCCAACTGCAATAAATGCTTTGCCAAGATTAATTCTGTGTCTTCTTGCAGCAGAATTTTAGCATCTGCTCCCAATTTCTCAAAATCAATGTTACCTTCCCGACTAATTCCTTGTGTACGGACGTAAGCATAGAGCATGTAGGGTGCGGTGTTACCTTTGAGCGATAGCATTTTATCGTAGCTGAAGACATAGTTGCTGGTGCGGTTTTGACTGAGATCGGCATATTTGACCGCGCTGATACCAACTACTTTCGCAACATTAGCTCTGAACTCTTCGGTTTCTTGGCGTCCTTCTTCTTGCAATCTGGTTTCTAAGTCTGCACGCGCGCGGGCGATCGCTTCATCTAGCAAATCCCGCAACCGCACTGTATCCCCGGAGCGGGTTTTGAATTTTTTGCCATCTTCACCCAGTACCAAACCAAAGGGAACGTGGACCAATTCCACATCATCGGGGACCCATCCCGCCTTGCGCGCTACCTGAAAAACCTGGGCAAAGTGATTTGCTTGTCCAGCATCCGTAACATAAATTATTCTTTTGGCGTGGTCTTCTTGAATTCGGTAGCGTATGGCGGCTAAGTCTGTGGTAGCGTAGTTGTAGCCACCATCAGATTTTTGTACAATCAGGGGCAGTGGTTCACCTTCTTTGTTAGTAAAGCCTTCCAAGAAAACACATTTTGCCCCTTGGTTTTCTACTAGCAACCCAGTCTGTTCTAAATCTTCTACAACTTTTGGCAATAGAGGGTTGTAGAAAGATTCTCCCCGTTCTTGCAGTTTAATGTCTAGTAAGTCGTAAATTTCTTGAAATTCTGCCCTTGACTGTTCGCACAACAGTTTCCAAGCATGGAGTGTGTCTTCTGCTCCCGCTTGTAATCTCACCACTTCTTGGCGTGCGGTCTCTTGAAAGGTTTCATCTTCATCAAACCGTTTTTTAGCTTGGCGATAAAATGTAACTAAATCGCCAATATCTAAAGCGTTTGCAGTCGTGAGAGCTTCTGGATACACTTCCCGCAGATAAGCAATTAACATTCCAAACTGTGTACCCCAATCGCCAACGTGATTCAAGCGCAGTACATCATGACCTCGAAATTCCAAGATCCGGGCGATGCTATCGCCGATGATTGTGGAACGCAAGTGTCCGACGTGCATTTCTTTGGCGATATTGGGACTGGAAAAATCGACAATCTCACGCTTGGGTGTTTTCGCTTTGGCAACTCCCAATCTGGAATCTGCTTGCATGGCGGCGAGTTGTGCTTGCAGGTATTCTGTTGTTAGTTTGAGATTGATAAAGCCAGGACCAGCTACTTCTGGCGGTTTGCAGATTTCAGATACATCCAGTTGCTCGACAATGGCTTGAGCGATCGCTCGTGGCTGTTGTCCTAAACGTTTAGCTAAAGATAAAGCCACATTTGCTTGATAATCACCAAATTTAGGATTGCTAGCAGGAACAAGGATTGGGTCTAAGTCGGCGCAGTCAGCACCGAAGGCTGCAACCAAAGCCTGCTGTAATTTCTCTTTTAATAGTTCTTGTGTAGCGTTCATATATATATATGATTTTATCTGTGATTCGGAGGCAATGTGGCTGTTGATGATGAGATGTCTTTAAAGACCTGATTATTTTAACCTGAAATTACGGTCACCAACTCCGGGTGAAGACTTGTCATACGTGAAGGCGCTCGCTCTGATTCTCTGTCAACAACACCAGAGCGATCGCACTTTTTCTATGTAGGCTACAGGGAAATATTTACTATTTACTTCTATCCGTCGACTTAGCAGTCACAAACCAAAATGGTCCTATTTCGGTGCATTTGTTGTTTTCCTGGGTGTCGTAGATTACTATTCCTTCTCGTGACAGAGTTAAAGCCTCTCCCAATTTGATGTAGGAAATAAAGGGTTCAAGATATTTAACTGCGGGATCGTGGTTACAAGTTGGCAAGACTTTTTCTTGGAAGTACTCGTAGCCTACATCTTCCACGCTTTCGTAATATCGGATCGTCAAATCGTTTAATTGTTTATCAGGAAAGTGTTTTTGAATCTGTTCGCTTAAAAAACCAGGAATTTTTGTAGTTGGGTCAAGTAGTGTTCCGGTTTTCATTGTTTCCTGCTCCTTGGTTTTGGAAACTGCTACTTTTGGGTGTAATTCTCTCTGCTCTGTTTTCAGCATAGAAAAATAGTTTGAGGAATTTGTGAGGAAACCGTTACCTGGGACGTCCAAAAGTAGTAATATATAGCACTGCTTCATCTGCAGGAATACCCAAAACCTCATTGACCGGGTCATCAAAGAAGCCACCGATACCGCTGACGCCCAAGCCAAGATGAATTGCCGCTAAATTCAGCCTTTGCCCCAAATGACCTGCATCCATATGTAAATAACGGTAAACGCGATCGCCATAC
>JANZYY010000161.1:0-6046 GCA_026419705.1 Fischerella sp. | reverse complement strand
GTCTTCAAATCTGCTGTATGGAATAACACCACTGCTGCATCTCGACCTAAATCTTGTCCTAAGCAGAGAAAGTGTAATTCCCGACGAAAATTTTTAAAGCGGATTTGTCGCAACTCTTGCGCTTTGGGCGCGTAATAGTAACAGCCTGACTCCAGTCCTCTGACACCGGAAACAGCGATAAATGTTTCTATTAAATTCAGGTCAAAGTAGTCTGGAGAAATATCTAAACCTTGGTCGATGTAATTTTGCGGTTGATAAGTGAAATCAAGTAAGGCTTTTAATTCATCAAATGTTAAATCTTCACCGGTGTAAGCACGAGTAGAACGTCGCTTAACGATTGTAGCTTCTAAGTCTTCAAGCTTTTCGCCCCAGTTCACGGGGGTAGTGGCAGTAGAAATTTTTTGACAGAAAGGAAAATTGTACTTATCCTCCAAGGATCTTTCTTGTTTGACCTCCGGCAAATTTAGCTTCCCAGTTGTGCTCGGTTGGATTTGGGTGGCTTTGTGAAAGTAGCTCAACAACTCACCATCAGGAATTTCAGGATAATTAGTCTCGGTGGCGGAGGGAAGAGCGGTTCGCCATGTGGATAAGTTTTGTTGAATATCTTGTAAATCAGCTAGGGGAAGAACTGCGATCGCTCCTTCCTGTTGAGGATCGATATAAAGTATTTCATTGACTGCTTCATCCACAAAGCCACCGATTAAATGAGGACGATAGTCAGTCATCGCACTTGCCAACTCGATGTTACCCAAAAGGTGTCCTATATCCAGAAAAATACGGCGGTAAGCTCTATCTTCATAACGCCATGCCGAACGATAGAAAACAGCAGTGATAATAATTGCTAGTTGAGTACTTTCCAAAGCAGGATGCCAAAAACAAGCTGCTTGCAAAGCTTGCCAAACATCACTTTCCCAAAAATGCATCAAGGAATGAGTCCGACACTGGTAGTTATACAGTCCTGGAGGTAATAAAGGTGTACCGCGAGAAACTAAATACACCTCTGCTGGATACAAACCACCTGCACTGGGTGCAGCACGCAGATACACTGTATTTCCCATCGAAGGCATTCTTGCAGTCAGTCCATAGCTGCAAAATAAAAGACGCGATAATCTTTGCCACCATTGAGCTTCTGAGTTATTGACAAAAGCCTCAGGCTGATCCTGAATGTAGGGTTTGAGGTCAAAAGTCGAACCAATTTTGTACTCTTTGAAAGGCACAGGTTGCTTTGCCCAATCTAACCCCCTGTTTTTAGAGGCGATGGTTTGAGGGTCGTATTTCGTGCGTTCGTGGTAGTGCTGAGCTATGGAATGGCGCAATTCTGGCATAAGAGTTTAAATACGCATCTGCTACATATCTTGGCATTCCTGGGCACCATCATTTCGTCACCATCAGTACAAACCTTTGAGGTTTTGATAGTGTGGCTGCTAGGTGCTATCTCCAACAAAGAAGGTAAAAGCCAAGGGAGACTGCTATTTTTGAATTGTCAGGAAGTTGCCAAAAGCACCAATAGTTCTAAAGTTATATCCAGGGACTTTTGTAGTATAGATACTGAAAATGAAAAAGTTTTGGCGCTCCGTTGATAAGGCAATAATATCTTTGATCTTACTACTTTGAAGAGCTAGTCCTGTTGTCAGTCCAGATTTGCAGGTAGTCGCTGTCAGTTTGCTAACATCTTCCCACCACCGTCCTTGTGGTAACTGCGGCCCTCTACAAACAGCATTTTGAATCTCGCTGGTAAGTTGGTTTGCGGCATAGTCAACATAGGCGTTGTTATTAGGGTTGGTAAAGGACATTACACTTGCAACACCAGCGATCGCGATTAGTGTGAGTGTGCTTTTGCTTATACTTTGACGCCTTCGCAGACGCCTTCGCAATGATGATTTCATAGTTTTCTTAATAGATGCAACTGACTTGTTAGTTAAGTATAAATACAACAGCAGTTACCTCTATTTCTGAAATTTCAATAGGCAAGTGGAAATAAAAGCAGCACCAATGACGGATGATAAACGATCGATAACAAATAACGACAAAAGATTGTTTAAGCGATCAGTTCTGTGTTTTGGCTGGCAATGGCTTGATTTGATTTTTGCTGGAAGGTATGAAATTGTAAACTAAGCATTAAGTAAGTACTGCATACTACCTCCCACCAACGTTCTATTTGTTCGTAATTAGTGACGCGAAAATCAGACCATCCTATGTAATTTTTGCTATGCTTACAACCGTACTCCAGCCAGGTTATTAATCCATAAGGATTACCTACTGCTGAAGGAATAGATGCTGGTAAATTACTCATTAGAAACAAAGTAAAGTGGTCAGAAAATTTTCTCTGTCGGTAGTAATTTGCCAATAGCGGATTTGTCGACGCTTTCCAAACACAATTTCACGAATGTAACTTTCCTCTGTCTTGCCTCGGCAGAAAAGTTTGTGAAATTTTTTCCATCTAGTATACCTAAGTCTCTGACTGGGAGCTAACCAAAAACCATAATTACTTCTAATTGCAACTATGAAATTGAGTTGAAATTGATTGAGCACGTTCATCAAAGAATCGCACTCTTCATAAACAGTATCTGCTAATACCAAGTCAAACTTGAAACCCCTTTCTTGTAGTTCCTGAATTATCTCAGTAGCTAACTGAGTTTTTGTTTTAAAAGTATCTTGAGGTTTCAGCCTTTTTAAAGGTTTAAAAATTTTAAAAATTAAGGGGAAAATTAAACCGTCTAAAAAAGCATAGGCATTGACTGAAACAATTCCATTTTCAATTGTGCCTAAATTGCCAATATATTGTCTGTCTACATAATCGGTAGTTTTGCCTTTCTTTTTATCCCCAGTATCATCAATAATTAGAGTAAAATTTCTTCCTTCTAAAAGTTGGTGAATAATAGATAATCTCTGATTTCTCAGTTTTTCTACTTGCCATGGTGATTCAGTCAAAAAATGAAGTAAAGATTGATGGTTGCTTAAACCTAGATACTGAGTGATTGCAGGTAGTGTCTTACGAGGAATATCAGAAATTAGACCCAAATGCAGCCATTTGAAGAATTCAAAACTTCTAACTTCTGGAAAAAGGTACTGGTAAACTGCACAATAATCATCAACAAAAGTGACGGTAGGAATTGCTTCCCTGGTCCGTGCCATAGTATTGACTCCAGAAAAAGGAATTAGTTTTTCCAAGTAATATTCTTTTAGCAGCGTCACATAATATAACTAAAGATTACTAGCCGTTCTATGAAGCTTTCTTAAAATAAATGTTTTCAGCTTTTTCTACTTTTCATAATTTTTGTTATCAAAGATTTTATTTATACAAATAATTTATGGGGTTTCCGTAATTTTACGAGATAAACAAATATGCTGCTATACAGCATGATATCTGCTTGATATAAACTGTATTATAGCTACGGAAAATATACAAGCGGTAGTTTTGTTTATACACACCCAGTTGCTGTCCAATTTTTGGCGTTGCTTGCCATGAACTAATAAACCTTTTGAAAGATGAATCGTCAAGAAGGGTCTGACCAATTAGTAGATAACAATAGTTAAGAGTGCTGAAAACTAACGCGTAAATATGGAGAAAAAACAACTAGGAAAAACGGGTGTTTATGTGAGTGCCGTCGGTTTAGGAGCTATGCCAATGTCGTTGAGCAACCGCCCCCCAGAGTCGCGATCGCTTCAGGTGATTCATCGGGCTTTAAAATTGGGAATAACTTTCCTAGACACCGCTGATTCTAACTGCATAGATGAATCAGATAAGCACCACAACGAGCGATTAATTCACAAAGCCTTGCAAACTTACGATGGCGATGCAAGCAGTGTAATTGTAGCAACCAAAGGCGGCTTAATGCGTCCCAACGGTAACTGGGTACGTAATGGGAACCCAAAACACTTACGTGAGACTATTCGCATCAGCTTTGAGGCTTTAGGTGGTAATAAACCTATCGATGTGTGGCAATATCACGCACCGGATCCTGACTACACCATTGAGGAATCCTTAACACCAGCTAAAGAAGCACAACAAGCGGGTATCGTTCGTTTCGTGGGAGTTTCTAACTTTTCTGTAGAACAAATTAAAAGGGCGCAGGATGTAGTTGATATTGTCTCGGTGCAAAATCAATACAACCCTTGGTGTCGCCAGCCAGAGTATGATGGTGTACTGGAATATTGCGAGAGTGAAGGTTTGACTTTTCTGCCTTGGAGTCCTTTTGGTGGTGGTCGTCGCCATGAGAATTTGCAAGATATGCCGGTGATTGCTCAGTTAGCAAAACAAGAAGGCGTATCCGTGTATTGTATTGTACTAGCTTGGTTGCGTTCCAAGTCGCCTTGTATCTTGCCCATTCCCGGTGCTAGCAAAATTTCCAGCATTGAAGATTCTGTACGCGCTCTCGATGTGAAATTATCCGATGAGGAAGTCCAAAGAATTGATCGAGAAACGATACCATAATTAGGTAAAATAACAAGTCTGCAAACAAACAGGATGCTTGCTGACTGGAGATGGGCTTATGGCTCGGGTATATGGCGGCGAAGAGGCCAATGTAGACCTTTTAGCTGGGAAAACGATCGCTATCATTGGTTATGGTTCCCAAGGTCATGCTCACGCTCTCAATCTTAAGGATAGCGGCATGAACGTTATTGTCGGGTTATATCCGGGCAGTAAGTCAGCAGCTAAAGCCCAAGCCGCTGGGTTAACTGTCAAGAATGTCGCAGATGCAGCCAAAGCTGCCGATTTGCTGATGATCTTATTACCAGATGAGGTACAAAAAACGGTTTACAAAAACGAAATTGAACCACATCTAGAAGAAGGGAATGTGTTGGCTTTTGCCCATGGGTTTAATATTCACTTTGGTCAAGTCGTGCCACCACCTGAAGTTGACGTGATTATGGTAGCACCTAAAGGACCCGGGCATTTAGTACGGCGGACTTATGAACAAGGACAAGGAGTACCTTGCTTGTTTGCAGTTTTTCAGGATGCTAGCGGACAAGCACGCGATCGCGCTATGGCTTACGCTAAGGGTATCGGCGGAACTCGTGCTGGTATTCTCGAAACTACTTTCCGTGAAGAAACCGAAACCGACTTATTTGGTGAACAGGCGGTATTGTGCGGTGGTTTAAGTGCCTTAATTAAGGCTGGATTTGAAACTCTGGTAGAAGCGGGTTATCAGCCAGAATTAGCTTATTTTGAATGTCTCCATGAAGTCAAACTGATTGTTGACTTGATTGTAGAAGGTGGACTTGCGAAAATGCGCGATAGCATTTCCAACACAGCTGAATATGGCGACTATACCCGTGGTCCTCGGATTGTCAACGAACAAACTAAAGCAGAAATGCGGAAGATTCTCAACGAAATTCAAACCGGTGAATTTGCACGAGAGTTTGTTCTAGAAAACCAAGCAGGTAAACCAGGATTCACTGCTATGCGTCGTAAAGAAGCCGAACACCCCATTGAGGAAATCGGTAAAGACTTACGCGCTATGTTCAGCTGGATGAAGAAGGATTAGTTTCTAGGGACTGGGGAAGAGTGGGGGGTGGAAGAGTGGGAGATGGGGAGAGTAGGGGAATAACTACCAACCACCAACCACCAACTACTAACTACTAACCAGTCCTATTGACGCAA
This sequence comes from Fischerella sp., assembly GCA_026419705.1. Lineage (GTDB taxonomy): Bacteria > Cyanobacteriota > Cyanobacteriia > Cyanobacteriales > Nostocaceae > PCC9605. The sequence goes on along the minus strand of JANZYY010000161.1, from coordinate 441 downwards.
TAAACCGACTAAGTGAGTTAGTTCTGGCAGGATTAGTTTTTCCATTGCCAGTCGTACGGCGCTGCTGGAACCAGGTAGAGAAAAGATGAGTTTACTTTGATAAATACCAGCAACAGCGCGAGATGCGATCGCCCGTGAGCCTATTTCTTGATAGCTTAAAAATCGAAACAACTCGCCAAACCCAGGCAAAGTCTTTTCTAGCAATTTTTCTATGGCATCATAGGTTGTATCTCTCGGCGCGATGCCGGTACCACCATTAAAAATTACAACATCCAAATTGGAATTTTTACCCAGCAGTTGTAACTGCCCTTGAATTTGGGCTGGTTCATCTTTAACGATCGTATAGGCTTCGACTGCATGATTGGCATTACGGAGCAATTGCTGAATTAATTGACCACTTTTATCTGTTTGTTGGGAACGTGTATCGCTAACAGTCACAAC